>JBBSIX010000104.1:0-10063 GCA_038231875.1 Chloroflexia bacterium
GGCTGGCCTTGTTCGCTCTAGGCCGCCTGAAAGCCGCGATGGATGAGTTGCAGACCGCTGCCCGCCTGGACCCCTCGCTGCCCCTGGTTCACCATGTGCCGGCGCAAATCTACACCCGGCAAAGACAGTGGGAGGCGGCTCAGAGGGAGTTCGATGCGCTGCTCAAGTTCGAGCCGAAAAGCGCCGTTCTACAGCTTGAGCTTGGCGATTTTTACCGGCTGCAAGGGCGCTATAGCGAGGCCGAGGCTGCCTACAAAGAGGCCACCCGCTTGCCTAAGGAGCCGGGGGGCGCAAACGCACAACTTGCTCTGGCTCGCTTCTACATAGATGTGCTGGGGGAGGGTTGCGCGAGCGGATTGGCCCCCGCCCAGGCATCGCTTGAGGCCCACCCAGGCGAGCCCGCTTCCCTCGATGCCGTTGGTTGGGCGCTTGCCTTGTGCGGCAGCCCCCTTGAGGCCGCCATGCCGTTGGAGAGGGCTGTACAGGCCGCGCCCGATGTGCCGCGCTACACCGATACCACCTCGGCAGGGTGTACGCCGCCCTGGGCCGCACAGGTGACGCACGTGAGCAGTACACCCGCGTGCTTGACTACGACCCCAACGGCCCCCTGTCTAGCCAGGCGATCACGGAGATGGCGAAACTACCCGATCAGTGATCGGAGTTGCGGTTTTGCATGCGTCAGGGGTACACGTGCAGCAGGCTCGTGCCGTCCGCGCCGACTATCTCCAGATCGGCCGGTTGCCCGTCTATTTGTAGAGTGGTTGGGCGGTCCGGGTAGGCGTTGAAGGGGAGGCGGGTGATGCCCGTCGAGGTGTGCAGGACGGCGGTTGCGCCCTCGGTACGCCGGGTAGGAAGTATGCTCAAGGCGCCGGCGTGCAGGGCAACCGTGCCCCAGGCGCTCGCCATGCTCACCCCGCCGAGGCCCGCCACCGGCTGCCAGCGTTCGGTCCAGCCCAGGGCGCTGCCCGGCGGGAAAACGGCGTTGTCCCAAAAGGTAGGGGTGATGCCGCCCCACAGTTCGGCGTAGGACGAGTCGTCGTCCGTGTAGATATGCGAGTTGAAGTTGGGGCCGAAGCCGAACGTCTTCAGGCCGAGCATCTCAGAGTTCTTGAACGTCTTGACCATCCCCTCATCGGCGTCCGGGTTGTGGACCGCCGCGAAGCCGGCTGTGCGGTCATTGGGCAAGGCAAAGCCGCCAAGCCAGCCGTTCCAACTGTCCATGCCGGCGAGGTCACGCCCTTCGTAGTTGGGCCAGCTTATCACTCCATGCGCGGGCGGTATCTGCGGGTCGCCGGTGCTGTGGACCACCAACTTGCCGGTGGGGATGATGAAGCGGGTGCGGGGGGATGCCTGGTTTGTGCCGCCGGGGGCGAGCAAGGCGTTGGTCCAAAGCTGGCCGGCGGCCTGCCTTGTAGTGCGGTTCTCCATGCGAGCCGACACCGTATAGGCGGCCTCCTCCGGACCCAGGGTGACGCTACCGAGGACGGTCATGCCGGTGAGCTTATCGGGGGCGCTCAGGTTGACGGTGGCTCCGCCATCGCCGTTGCGCGTGACCGAGGCGTCCCAGGGCAAGTACTCCATCAGGCCGTGCTCTTGCGTAGGCGCGGCCCACTCTTGCCCCCCCGCCGCCAGCCACCAACCCCGCTCTCCGAAAGATGACGGCTTGATAACAGGGTTGCGGTACATTTCATCGTGCCCTGTGGGTTTGTAGACCACGCTATACAGCCGCCCTCCCAGACCCGGCATGATGCTCAGGCGCAAGTAGCGGTTCTCCAGCACAACCAGGCGGTAGCTGCGGGGCGAAGGCGGCCCCACTTTCTGGGGGTCGAGGCGCGGATAGGGCGAGATGGCGTCGCCGGGGGGTGTGAAGAAGGCTTGCTCATAGGCGTAGGTCGGGATGGAGATGGAGGTTTCGCGTACCGTTACCCTCTGGGCCAACAGGTCGCGCCCCAGCAGGCCAAGCTGCACTCTGTAGGCCGCATCTGCTTCGGGGTGCAACTCAAAGCGGTTGCGCTCGAAATATTGGACGAGATAGCCCCCTTCCTGCACCGGCTCGGAGATAGGATAGCCAAAGAGGGCCAGGCCGCCGTGCTCCTGCCAGTAGCCCAGAAACGCGCCTGAGAGGGTGTGGCGGGTTTCGGGGAAGTAGGCGCTGCTTGCCCCTGTAGGCGCGTCCGATGCCGGTGTAGTGGCGAACTGCCGCCCTTTCGTAAGGATAGTACCCAGCAGGCCGAGTTGCACCTCGTGTGGGGTTCCCCGGTTCTCCGGGTGGTACTCGATGCGCGCCCTTTCCAGGTACTGCACCTGCACGCCACCCTCGATTTCGGCATTAGTGAGCGGATAGCCGAAGACCGGCACGCCGCCGTTGCTGTCGTAGAAGTTGAGGAACTCGGCAGCCAGCGTCTTGCCGGTCTGCGGGTAGAGCCGCCCGCCAGCCTGGGCATGAGCGTAGTGGGGGCCGCCGGGCAACACGGACAAGCCTGGGAGAAAGGCCAAGAGCAGGGCCGCTGCTGCCGAGAGCAGTTTTTGCTTTTTTGACAAGTTGAACATAAAACGCTAAGTGATCGCTTTCTCACGGCAAAGTGGAGGGGCGTATCTTGAGTACGCCCCTTACCTTATCCTCATCTTTTCTTTCTGACTGATACCCGATCCGATTGTACGGGATGGCTTCTACTTATATAACGCATAGCGACTGGGTTAGGTTGTACATCAGAAGCTGCGGTACGCTGTATCTCTACATTCCTCAGCATGATTATTTGCGGAACGGCGTGGCGGTTGACGCGGCTAGCATAGCGCGTATGTCGGACTCTAGACTTTCTGCGGGCCGGCCGATATAGCTGCCATACTGCACAACGCCTTCGCTGATGTCGAAAACAGACCACCCTCCCGTTTCAATGTAGTAGACACCGTGCTCCGGGTCATCTCTAGCCGAGTTCTTGTCAAGGTTGAACACGATGATATAAGGCCCTCTGCCTGGTGAGAAGCGGCACAGGTCCCAACTACTGAGGCGCACATGAATGCTATCCATTGTGTAGCCCTCCGGCTTTTTGAACCACTCTTGAACGTGGAAAGTGCCCGTTATTTCCTGACCAGGCGCTTCTTCCTGCCCGCTAAACTCTACTTTTGCTACCATCGTAGCCCGTTGCAACCAATCGGCGAACGTCGGTGGTGGATAGTCTAAATGGGTGGTGGGCGAGGGTATTGGGGTCGGAGCCAGGCGGCCAAGCGCCTTTAGGAACTCGTCAACAGTGTAGCCCTCATAGCCGCTTGTGCCGGAGTAGCCTATTTTGTTGCCTTTCATCTCAAATACACCGTTCAGGCCCTCTTGCAACTGGTAGTATCCGAGAAGGGTAAGAGAATCGCTGCATGCGCTTGTAAAGTTCGGGGCGCGCAAGAAAAGGATGTAGTGCCCGCTGCCTCCTGCAAGATAGTTGTACTCGTCAGGGGTCAGGTACAACCCGATGTACGGCCAATCTATTCCGCCTGTGATCCAGTTCTTGACGGCAACAACCTGCAAAAGGGGCTTGTTCTTGCCTGTACCTGCCGCCTCTACCGTAGGCGCACTTGTGCTGATCGATTCAGGGGCCTCCTTGGGAGGTTTCCTCTGCCACTCCACCTCCGCGATCATCAGCGCATTCCGCCCTAGTAGAGAGAGGTCTCGGTCAGACTTGCTGACAGGTACAGGTGTAGGGGCATACTTGTGTATTTCCTCTACGAATTTGTCTACCGGCCAGCCTCCGTACTTGCCGATACCTGCAAAACCGATCTTGCCGTCTTCTATGCTAAAGACCCCGGCATTACTAAACTTTACCTTGTTGCCGTTTATGTACTCATCGGTCAACCAGTAAGTAGTCTCCGTACTAACCGGCGTATTGCCGGCTTTATGCAAGAAAAGGATGTACTCCTTGCTCATGCTCTCATCATCTTGCCCCGTAAAGTCGGCTTGCAGTACCACAGGTATAGGGCGATGCCAATCGCGGCCGGAGAGCACCCACACCACCAGCTTGTCTGTTATAAGACTATCGGGGTTCTTAATCCATTCTTCGGGCTTAAGGCCGTAACGGAGAGTATGGGTCTGCCCATCGCCGGACGTGGTCTTTGCGCGCACTATCAGGTCGGACTGCTGGGCCAACATCGCCAGGTCTTGAACAGGTGTGGGCGCGATAGTAGGTGTGTCGGTGGGTGGGGCAACTGTGGCGGTAGGCAGGATTGGGGTAATGGTAGGGGTAGGTAAGGGCGGTAGTGGAGTGTGAGCGCCGAAGAGGATTATACGCCGCACTTCCACACGGTTGAACTTACCGCCCTCGTCCAGTTGAGGGGCTAGCGTGTAGAAAGTGTTATCCCCGCCAGCTGCTATTTGCACACCATCTGGGGGCACACGTCCCTGCTTGAGTAGTTGCCCGGAGGAGGAGTAGCAGAGTAAATAGCGATTGCTCCCTATGAACTCAGCCTGCTGACCGCTCTGGACCCACTCGTCGGCTATGATGTAGAAGCTGCCGTCGGAGAGTGCCTTGAGCAGGCGCAGGTCGGCCAGTGTGCCGCTTACCTCGACCGTGACATCCAGGTCTCCAGCCTTCACATGTCCGGTATGCAGGCCGTCAACAGGTCTACCATCGGGTTTGGCCGTGTAGAGCTTATTGTTGGCCGGGTAGCCGCTCAATACAGTGGGCTTGAAGTTGCCGCCGGCATCCAATAGCTGTACATAAGGTGAGGCGTAGTGTTTCTCGAAAAGCACCTCTCCGTTGCCGCCCAGGATAACGCCGCTCACTCCCTTCTCAGTAGGCTCCAGGTTCGAGCCTTCGCCTGTAGTACTCGGCACTCGGTACTCGGCCAATATCTTTCCATCTTGCGACAGCTTACGCAGATAATCAAAATCCATAGGTCCGCTGCTTAACCAGAGGTCTGTGCCTACCACCGCCAACCCATTGTTCATGGGCGGTTTCGATACCTCAATAGACACCGTGCTCAAAAGGTTGCCGTCGGAGGCGTAGTGCAGGAGCCGGTCATCTCCATCCCCTATCCAGAAACTGCCATCCTCTGCCGCCCCAAAATCTGCGAGGCGATAAGGGTCATGTACGCCGTTTGGCCCAACCGGCACTGTGAACAAGAGGTCTCCACTTTCTGTTGAGGGGGCTACAGTAACCACAGGAGCTGCAACCGAAGTAGCAGGCGCAGCTATAACAGACGTTTCAGTAACACCCATCTGCTTACTGCCTTTTATATCCCTTGTTTGACGCTGCGCCAGTCCCGAAACAGACAGCGCAGTAACAGCGAGCACCGCCACGAACACCAGCGTTATCAGCGCCCGGTTGCTACGCGGTTGCCGGCTGCTCCGCCTATGGGTTACTTTCTCCCCTTCTCTCTGCTTGCTCATCCTCGTCTTTCTTCCCCCACTCAATTAGTGGCTAGCCAGGGGCTGTTCCCGTTATTTCTCGCCTGTAGCGTCTGATCTGTTCCATTCCCTATTCCAGCGCACGGCGCGCGGTATGCCCTCCTCAAGGGGCACTTGTGGGCTGTAGCCGAGCAGGTCGCGTGCTTTGGAGATGTCGGCCACATAGTGGGTGACTTCGCCGAGCAGGGCGGGAGCAAGGGTGATCTTGGGCGCTTTGCCGAGCGCTTCGCCCACCAACTGGGCCATCTTGACCAGCGAGTTGCCCTTCCCATACGCCAGGTTGATCGTCTGGTTCTCCACCCTGCCGCCGTGTAAGGCTTCGATGCCTGAGACGATGCCGCCAACGCAGTCGTCCACATACGTGAAGTCGAGGACCTTGCTTTCGCCGTAGATGGTGATCGGCTCGGCGTTGGCGATGCGGCGGATAAAGAGTGGGATCACCCGCTCCATCCGTTCGATGTCGCTATCATAGCGGCCATACACATTGGAGAAGCGAAACACCAGGTAGCGCAGACCGTAGCACCGGGCGTAGGAGTAAATAAGCGCTTCGCCCGCGATCTTGGAGGCTGAGTAGGGCGACTCGGTGTAGGCGAAGTCCGAGGTAGCCTCGTGCATGGTGGAGGGGCGAAGCTTCTCGTCTTCGATGTAGCGGTGGATGTCGCCGTACACCTCGCGGCTGCTTGAAAAGACGATAGGCAGCCGAGCCAGGCGGCAGAACTCAAGCACGTTGTAGGTCATGTTGATGTTCTCCATCGCCCGGTGCGGTTGGCGCACCAGCTCATGCACCTTAGCATGGGCCGCCAGGTGAACCACAAGGTCCACCGGCGGGTATTCCACGCCGCCGATGCCCTTTTCATAGGGTGGGTATGGGCTGGAGAGGTCTTGCAAAAGGTAGGGGAAAGCCTCGGTCCAGGTATTGAGCCGCTTGTCCACGCCGAACACCGAATGCCCCCCCTCGATGAGGCGCAAGGCCAGGTTAGTGCCGATTTGCCCGGAGGAGCCGGTGATTAGCACGCGCATGAGGTTTGTGTGTCCTTCCTTATGATTATCAACTGTACTGCTTCATGTAAGGGGTCAGACTTGGGGTTGAGGAAATTAGACCTCGGCATGTAGAGAACCCACCCCCAAACCCCCTCCCACACGTGGAATGGGGCTTTTATGAGAGAGCGCCGGCAGGGGACACCCCTGTAACCCCGTCAGGGGAGAATCCCCTGCACCCCAGGTCTGACCGCTTACTGCTCCATCAGCTTGTGAAGTTGGCGTGCATGCCCGATCTCCTCTGCAA
The DNA here is from genome assembly GCA_038231875.1 of Chloroflexia bacterium. Lineage (GTDB taxonomy): Bacteria > Chloroflexota > Chloroflexia > QHBQ01 > JADMIH01 > JADMIH01. The sequence continues at coordinate 6,678 of JBBSIX010000104.1, forward strand.
CTGGGCCAACACCCTCGCCAACTCTCTCGGCAACGGACTCTCGAACTCACGCCACTCGCCCGTTGAGGGCATTGTAAAGCCTAGCTTGTGCGCGTGCAAGAACTGGCGGCCCCCCGCTTCGGCCCCCGCTCCGCTCATGCCCAGGGCGGCGGCGTCTTTGAGAGTGCCTTTGCCGTACACCGCGTCGCCCAGAATGGCATGGCCGATTGCGGCCATATGCACGCGGATTTGGTGGGTGCGACCCGTTTCAAGCGTGCAACTCACTAGACTGTAGCGGTCGAACGCCTGCTCGACCGTGTAGTGGGTGCGGGCGGGGCGGCCCCCCTCCACTACGGCCATGCGCTGACGGTTGTTGGGGTCGCGGGCGATAGGGGCCTCTATCACGGCGGCAGGCGGCTGGGGCTTACCACGCACAACGGCCAGGTACTCTTTGTGCATAGTGCGCGCGGCCATCTGGCGAGACAGAGCCTCGTGCGCGGCCCGGCGCTTGGCGACCACGATCAGGCCGCTGGTATCTTTGTCGAGGCGGTGGACGATGCCGGGGCGCGCCTCGTCGCCCATGTCAAGCTCCAGGTTGGGTACATGGGCCAGCAGCGCGTTCACCAGCGTGCCCCCTCTGTGGCCGGGCGCGGGGTGGACCACCATGCCGGCGGGCTTGTCCACCACCAGCAAGTCGCTGTCTTCGTACACGATGCTCAGGGGTATCTTCTCGGCTGCCAGCCCACTCGGCGCAGGCGCGGGCAATTCCACAGCTATAAGGTCGCCCGCCGTGAGCCTATGGCTCGCTTTTAGAGCAGCCGCCCCGTTGACCGACACCGCCCCCCGCTCGATCAGGTTGGAGGCGTAGGAACGCGACACTTCAGGCAGGTGCGCGGCGACCGCGCGATCAAGGCGCTCGCCCGCTTCGTCCGGCCCGGCCGGCCACTCTGTTGGTTTGAAGGGAGGAAGTTGCATTAAGAACGAGATGTAAACGCCGGGGTGGAGGCGACGGAGCACCGCAAAGCTCAGGTAAGCTCTTGCTCGGTGGGCGGTGTGCCGGCTTCGGGTTGAACGACGGTCGCGTGCGGCTCGGCTCTGCCGGCGAAAAGGATGGTTGCCAGCAAGATCAGCACACCCACTGTGATGGCGCTGTCGGCTACGTTGAACACGGGCCAGGTGTAGATGCTGTTGCCGATCTTGACGTGCGGGCCGTACACCTCAATGAAGTCCACCACGTAACCGAGGCGCAGTCGGTCGATCAGATTGCCGAGCGCGCCGCCCACGATAAGACTGAGGGCAAACATACCCCAACCGTTGCCGTCGCCCATGCGGGTAGCCGAGTAGACGATGGCCGCCACGATAGCCACCGCCGCCACACTGAGCGCGACCGTGCCGCCCTGGAAGAAACCAAACGCTGCGCCTGTGTTTTGCGTATGGCGTAGCTGCAAAAAGCCCTCTATCACCACTCGCTGCTCGCGCAAAGGTATCGCGCTTACCAACCACAGCTTGGTAAGTTGGTCCAGCACGATCACGACCAGCGCCGTCAGAGGAACGATAAACTGCTTTTTCATAGTCTTGGTCTTGAGTTTAGGACGTATCTGCAAACTCTGAAATCTGGTAAACCTGGCGGGCGTCACTAGACACGACGACGCAACGTAACACCGAGCGCGACTGCTGTGAGAGCAACCAACGAGAGAGTGATCAATACTTCCGTCGCGCCGAATGGACCTGAGCCGCTAGCGGGCAAGCGGCCCGGTCCTAACGCCGCAAGGTCAGCGCTCGCCTGCGAAAGAAGCTCGGTCCGGGAGCACTCATCGGTCACTACCGGGGCCGACGGCGTTATCGGCCAAGCGTAGTCGGAGGGTGACGGTCCTCCCCAGTCGCCTTGATAAGCAAAGACCAGGTAGCTCTTGCCTACCTCGAACGTATAGCCGCAGCCGCCCTTTCCGCAATCCCTGGAGGCATTATCGCCGGATCGGACAACGACCGAAGCCCCCACACCCCCTCTCCAGACATCCCTCACCAGGAACTGCACTATTTGATCCACCGAAGCGTTCGGTACTAGCTTGTTGACCAGCGCACCCGACGGATCATGAATTTCGAGTTGGACACTGACTGCTTGACCACTGAAAACAATCGGAGCATTTTGCAGAGAATCCCCATGAGGAGAGCAGAACGACGCCTCAGCGACGCCCTGCAGCAAGACCAGCAGGCATATCACCCCGCCCGCCGCTACAACCACAGCCACCATGCGACGATATCGACTTGCCATAGCTCCTCCCTGTAATCTCATACGATAACCCACTCGCCCATCCGCTCAGAGCTGCACTTCGCTTGACAAGGGCCCAGCTGTAAACTCAGATTCGCCCGGCCACTGAAGCCGCAGACTACGTCAGCGAAGCCCGCCTACGCCGGCTGGGGGGCCTCCGAAGGAAGGCTTTGTACGCCTTAGCCCGCAGATTTATGTGCCGGGCGAAGTTTGCAGACAGGCCCTAGAGTTTCAGGCTCCCGATTTGCATCAAGTCGGCACATGCGGCCAAAGCCTTGTTCCTCTAAAGTCTCCCTCTGTCTTCCAACTGCCGGCACTCGATACAGAGGGTGGCCCAGGGGCGGGCTTCCAGGCGGGCGGGGCTGATCGGTTTGCCGCAGTTGGCGCAAATGCCGTATGTGCCGTCTTCCAGGCGGGCCAGGGCGGTACGCACCTCACTCAGTTCGTGCTCGGCGGAGAGCTGCAAAGTAAGCTCTTTCTCCTGCTCGAACACATCATTGGCATCGTCGGCCATGTGGTTGCTTACGCCGCCGCGCTCCTGCACGAGCATGTCGCCGTTTTCGGACACCTGTGCCTCTTTGACGGCGATGTCGTGCTCCAACTGCGCCTGCATCGCAAGCAGTCTTTCCTTTATTTTGCCCATGTCAATGGACACCGGTTCGTCTTGTACGTTGGCCATAGAGATTATCTCCTCTAGTTTGTTCGGTAGATACAGGATTATAACATACGGGCCTGATGAAAGGCTTCCCGCCGTGCTGTATAATAGACTTGTATGGCCTTATGAAAGGAGCAACATATTATGGCAGATACCGATACCAAACAAGAAGCAGCACAGACTGAGGAAGCAGGAACGCCTCCTTTGCCCACATCTGTGCCCGCCGCAGGCATGAGCATTAGCGAGGACGACGTGCGCGAGACGATACGCAACGAGGTGTACGACCCCGAACTCGGATTGAACATAGTGGACCTGGGGTTGATTTACGATGTCACAGTGGGCGATAACAAGGCCGACATCACGATGACCCTTACCAGCCCCGGCTGTCCTGTGGGCCCTGAGCTAATCACCAACGTGCGCCGCTCACTCGCCCGCTACGACGACCTCGAGGAGGTGGACGTTCACCTGGTCTTTTCCCCGCCC
>JBBSIX010000105.1:0-9927 GCA_038231875.1 Chloroflexia bacterium
TAAAAATAGGAGAAAGCGTGGGGACACCCGCCCCCGCTTCGCTCATCCCCGGCAGGGATGAATTGGGCCTCGCCCAAGAACCACCCTTGCACCCCTTATTTCAGAGGAGTCGCAGCGCCCACGTGAAAGACCTACGACGTTACCACATCAAAGTCAAGGCTGCACAGCGTGGCGTGGGTGAGCAAACCCTGGTGGTCGTGTGTAACAAAGAACCCCTGGTCGAGGTCGGTTGGGGCATAGAAATCGGCTGTGGTTGACTTGAAAATGCGCTGCGCCGCGCCGACTACGGCGTCCACCTTTTCGGGCGTAGATATATAGACGAAGTTGTCCCCACCCACATGGCCCACAAAGTCCTCCGGCGTACCGCTTTCCCGGCAAGCAGCTACCAACGACTGAGCCGCCATCATTATCATCTCATCGCCTTCAAAGAAAGAGTGCGCTTCGTTGTAGGCAGTGAAGTTGGAGATATTCGCGTAAAGGATGGCCCAGGGGTGCATGCCGTCGATCATCACATGCTTAATCTTCCCCTCGACGGCTTGCGAGCCGGGCAAGCCGGTCAGTTCGCTTATGCTGTCGTGGTATAGGTGGTGAAGCTGTGCGCGCACACGCACGCTCAAGTCGTCGGGATCGAACGGCTTGATGATATAGTCGTCGGCCCCGCGTTCGTACCCACGCACCCTGTTGGGCATAGAGCTAAGCGCCGTGAGCATAATAACCGGGATGTGATTCAGCCGTGCGTCGTTCTGCATAACACGACACACCTCGTAGCCGTCCATGCCTGGGAGCATCAAGTCGAGTATCACCAGGTCGGGCACGAACCTGTCAAACACCTGTAGAGCCTCCTCACCGGAGTAGGCATGTACGGTATCGTAGCCTTCGGTCTGTAGATGCTCCTCAAGTAGCTCAACAATCGTAGGCTCGTCATCAACGATAAGTATACGGCTCATAACATCGGCTTAGAAACCCAGATTCTGGGCTAACCTTGTTCCTCCTGCTCATTCGGTCTCTTGTAGACTACTCAGGGACAAATCCCGGATGGGCACATACGTCTACCGTAAATAGCAAGAGTTGGGCCAAATTGCAGAGAGGAGGGCAAAAGCCGCAAGCCGAAAGCTACTGAGCGGGGCCGCCTTTTACATCAATCTTCACGATCACCCTGTCGCGCAGGATCACTCTAAGCTCGTCATCGGTCGGCATGCGACTTTTATCGAGGTTGAGGCCGATCTGCCGGGCGTTCTGCACGCCGTTTTTCTGGAGGAACTCACGGGTGGCTTGCAGCACATTGTCCTTGTCGGTGATAGGCCGGGCAGAGCCTCTTAGCTCCTCGCCGCGCACCAGCATCTTGACCGGCGCCCCGCCCTCCAGGTTCTTCCACCAGGGGCTGTCTGTGATAATCGTGATGGTGTCGCCTTCGCGCTGATAGCCGACAGGTGTGGTGAACTGCTTGCCGCTCTTGCTGCCGGTGAAAGTAAGCAGCATCAACATGTTGCTTATTCTGCCGTGCAGAGGCGAACGCAAAAGGCCCTTCATGACCACGTTCATCCCCTTCATAACGGCTTTGGGCGGTTTTGTTTCGTTGGCGGGCTTGACTTTGTTTGTTTCCGATGTTTGAGATGCCATTGTATTCCTACTTTCTTTTACAGGTAGTTGGACCTTCACATTGTTCTATATGCTCAGTACCGTATCAGCGTCACAATGTTGTAGTCTTGCAGGTACTGCCGCGCGCCGAGTTCGGTCAATTCAATCAGGAAAGCCAGCGCCACTACCTCACCGCCGAGCCGCTCCACAAGCTCTATCGTGGCGCGAGTGGTGCCGCCGGTCGCCAGCAGGTCGTCCACGATGATAACCCGCTCGCCCCGGCTGATGGCGTCGCTGTGCATCTCCACCGTATTGGAGCCGTACTCAAGGTCGTAGGCCGCGCTAACGGTGTCGGCGGGCAGCTTGCCGAGTTTGCGTACCGGCACGAACCCCAACCCCATCTCGTAGGCAACAGGAGCGCCAAAGATAAAGCCTCGGCTTTCGATTGCCACCACCTTGGCGGCCCCCAGACTATGCAGTGGTTCCACCAGCCTTTCGATAGCCTGCCGGAACGCCGGGCCTTCTTTGAGCAAGGTGGTAATGTCGCGGAAGAGGATACCCTTCGCGGGGAAGTTCGGCACGTTGCGTATCAGGTCTACGAAATATGTGTCCATAGCACCTCTGGTGAGCTTAGGGTCTGGAACGGCCAATTGGTGACGGCCAACTAACGACGGTACTGCATTATAGCCGTAACTGCCTGGTGATTACCCACATCTTACGCGGTTCAAGCAGTGCTTGACAACTCTGCCGGCAGGCGAGGAAATACTACGCTTTGTCATTCCGAACGCAGTGAGGAATCAGTGCGCCTGTATGATAGTAGGCATACACATGGTTCGGTGCGGGATAACACAGAGCAGGCGCTCTATCACCCAGAATCATGCTCCACCGGCTGATTCCTCACTTCGTTCGGAATGACAAGCTATAGTATCCCCTATTCCCCAACATGGGAGCCTAGCACAGCTTGAGGTGTGGGTAATCACCAGAACTGTGACTGTACACCAGTACGCTTGCGCACGTAGGAGGTCGGGGTGGGATACAGGATTCGCCGACCAGGGCAGGTTCCCATGCCTGCCCCTGTAACAGCCTTCAACAGCCCTAAATCTCGGCTCCTATGTGCGCCTTATCCTCACACCACGCAAGTAACGGGCCAGCAGAGTCAGCAGCAACAGCAAGGTCGCGAACACCAGAGGGAAAGAGCCGCCGGTTTGGGGCATCGGAGCCTGGGCCTGCTTCGGCTTGGTAGATTCCGGCTTATTGGTCTTCCCGCCGGCAGGTCCTTGAGACGGCCCGGCTGTGGGCGGCTGCGGCTGCGCTGCGGGCGGCGGATTTACCGGCGCGGCGGTAGGTGGAGTACCGGCGGTGGGTTCGGCCTGCTCGTTAGCGGGCTGAGGAGTGGGTTGTTGAGGTTGGCCCACCGTAGGCTGCGGTGTGGCCTCAGAGGGTTGTGCCGGCTGCTCTGTAGGAGCCTGCTGGGGAGGGGGGCCGGAGGCTGGCTCGGACACCTGGGATATATAGGCGTTCGACTGTACAGCTTCAGGAGCATCCCTGTATACGGCGCTAGCCTGATTGCTCAAGTTGTTTGCCGCACTGCCGGCGACTTGCACAGGTATTTGCACGCGGGCCGTTGCGTCCGGGGCGAGTTCACCCACCTGCACCGTTACCGTGTTGCCCGATACCACCACCGCACCGTGCGTGCTGGTCGCCCCGGAAGCGGCTACCGTCACCCCAACCGGCAGTTGGTCGGTGACGACCACCTCTGAGGCAGTAGCGTCGCCCTTGTTGCTGACCTCTATCGTGTACAGCAGAGGCGTGCCGGGGTCCACCGCGCTCTTGTCCGCCGACAGATGGACGGTAAGGTTGGGCGTGCCGGCATGGGCCTCGGCTTCGGGCGGGGCTGTAGCCGCTTCCGGGGGCTGGGGCTGGTCTGCTGTGGCAGTGGCTGCGCTGTTCGGCTGCGGGTTGGTCGGATTGGTTGGGTTGGCCGGGGCCTCAGGAGCGGCGGGTTCGGCAGGGATCACCGTTGCCACGTTCTGGGGCGCGGATGTTGGATTAGGGGCAGGCACGCTCGGCTGCTGCTCGGTTGACGAACCGGGCTGCGGGCCGGATACGCCGGCTGCCTTGCTTATCGTAAAGCGGAACCGCGACTGGCTCTGCCCATATCCTACCACTGCATCGCGCACCTGCACGATTCCCTCGTATTTGCCTTCGGGCAAGAGGCCCTCCAGCACAGTGAACTCGGCACTTGTTCCCAGGCTACCGCTATCCACGATAGGCTTGTCCGACTTGCCGTCTCGGTAGATGAACAGACGGTAAGTCTCGCCCGACTTACGCGCCTTCCACTTAAGAGTGCCTGCATGAGCAAGCACAGCGTTGGGGACAGGCTCCACCAGCGCCACATCCGCCAGTTCGACTGTGGGGACCGTAAAGTCGGAGCCGGTAAGATAAATGATAGGAAAAGTGTACCAGGCCGCGAGCGTGCCTTTGCCACCGCTGAACTTTACATAGTAGAAGGCATCGCTTGGGGCGCTCGGTTGGTTGACGAAGCCATAGTTGCCTTTGTCATCCGTAGTGGTGGTAGCTAGGGAGTCCTCGACCCCGCTGTTGTTACGGCGCCGAAGTTCTACCGTAACACCTCCCGCAGCCCCCGCTGCGCTCATGCCCGCGACAGTAACCGAGCCGCTGATCTTGCCGCTCGTCTGCTGGAGAGGCGCGGCATGGGCGGGGGCCGGTGGCGCGATGCCGAGACATAACGCGACCACCAAAGCCGGCAGAAATGCGATGGTAGAATAGTGCTTCCAACTCAAACCAAGAGCGTACATGTATCTTCTCATTGTAGTCTCCCTATTGCCTTCTTTTGCCTTCTTTGCATGAGCGGCACGGGCCTATTTGCCCGGATATTCCTCATCCAACAATGCCGTCACTATCAATCTTTGAGTAGCCAGACCAATCGGCGTGCAGGTGATCAGCGTCACACGCTTGTCGGCGGTGGGCAGCATCACCTCGGTGTGGTCCGGCCCTACTACCAACGACTCCTGCACAATGTAGCGATACTCGCGCAGGCTGTTGCTTACAAACACCGAGTCTCCCGGTTGCAACCGGTCCAACTCGCGAAACAGCGCCGAATTGATGTCGCGGTGCCCGGCCAGCACCACGTTGCCCAGTTCCCCAGGGTTGGCTGTGCCCTCATGATGCCCTATCTGCATCGGGGACACCTCCCATTTACCCATATTCACCTGAACCTCATGCACCGGGCTGTCCAGGAACATAACCGGGATCCGCAACCGCGCCGGCAAGAGCAGTTGCGGATCAACCGTAGGTGTGGCGGTAGCCGTAGGGGGCACCACCGGAGGCGTAGGCCGGCTTTCCCCCGCCAACGGCTCCCCAACCATAGGAGGCAACACCTCGGCGAAACGAGTGGCGGTAGGTGTCGTGGCGAGCACGCTCGCCGGCTGCCGAGTGGGGTTAGGCGTCACCGCCTGCCGGCCCAGTGGAGACAGCCTGCGCGGGGCTGTGTCAAAGTAGGCGGTGTACACATACTGTAGAACCAACCAGCCCACGACCAGAGCGCCTGCCACCTCTATGGTCAGCAGCAGCCAATCGAACAGTCGAAGAGGTCTGCCCCAACCCCGCCACACCTTTGCCCTGCCTGCCCCCGGCAGTGGCCCGGGAGAGGCGCGGCGGTCGAGGGGGCGCAAGCCGCACGCTTGAAATCGGTTGTCCAGTCCCGCCTGGGAAGCGCTCATACTCGCACTTTGTCCGTACCGTTCGCCATGCGAACCCCGGCTTGTAATAACAACAGTTGTGTGCGGCACCCACCATGCAGAGGCATAGCCGCACAGCGAGTATAGCAGGGCGCGCCGCCCGCAGAGGCCAAATCCACACTTGAAGCGCGCAACTTATCCACATCACCGGCCACAGTAGGAAAGGAGAGGCATGGCCCACACTCATATGGGCAGGTAGTAGTCGGCCCGTTGACAGCCGGCAGGGGAACACTTATATTAGGTGCAGGTTGCGGGGTCCACCCGGCGGCCCTTTTTGCTATGTACAGGACAGCTATACCGGCTGGCTGTACCGGCCACATAAAATAAAGCTCGGCACCCACAGAAAAGGAGGGGTCTATGGCACTGCGGATATTAGTGTTTAGCGTAGACGGCAACGTTACCCAACAAAGAATAGACTTGTTCGGCGACAACAATCTGTTCGATTTTTTGTTGGCCCTGGCGATTTGGGGCGCGCTCGCGGCGCTGGCCTACTGGCTCCTGTTCTACGTCTTCAAAGCTGTGGCCCTACGCACACGCAGCGAAGCCGACAACATCCTGCTGCGGATCGTTCGCGTGCCGATGTTTCTGGCGATCCTCGGCTACGGGTTGGTCGGCGCTCTGGTTTCGCTGAACTTGGACCCTGAACTGAGCCTCGGTATACGCCGGCTGTACGCGGCGGCATTCGACGCTCTGCTGTTCTTCACAGCATGGCGCGTTACTAAAGAGTTGCTTATCAGGTGGTTGGCGAAGCGGGCGCTCTACACCGAAACAAACCTGGACGACCTGCTGCTGCCGATAGTCAGGACGCTGGGGCCGCTGGTCTTCTTTGTAGTGGGCCTGGGCTTCGCCTTGCAGACCCTGGGCGTGGACATCGGCCTGATGCTGGCAAGCATCGGGGCGGTAGGGCTGATCGTGGGCCTCGCCTTTCAAGATACCCTCTCCAATCTGTTCAGCGGCGTCTACCTCATGATCGATCCGCCGTTTCGCGAAAACGACCTTATTATGCTGCCCGACAATAAGGTTTACCGTGTTGAAAAAGTGGGCCTCCGCATGACCCAACTATACGATATGTCCAACCACGCCCTCATCTTCACCCCCAACAACGCCCTCACCATGTCCAGCATCGCCAACATCACCAAACCGACGGTTGATGTAAAGACCAGCGCCGGCGTGCGGTCCACGATGGATGCCGACCCTGAGAAGGTAAAGACGCTGCTGATGGATATACTGCACAGCCACCGCAACATCCTCGATTTACCCACCAACAAGTTAGCTGTGCTGCGAAGGCGAATAGAGCATCTTAGCCTTCCGGCAGGCGCCGCCGGCACGGTACTCACTTTGAGCCTCGATGCGCTTGAAGAATGGCGACGGCAGCGGCCCTCGAACCCCCCGGCTCAAGCCGAATTGCTGGAAGTGCGTAAAGAGCTTGGCAGATGCGCCGGCGATGTGCAGGTTGCCTTGCGCGGTATACCGGCACGCGGCGATACGGGGCCGTACATACTGAGCCTGCGTTCCATTATCCAGGGGGCGGGAGGCGCGAAAGGGGCGCGGGACGCAGGTGACCCGAATGCCGAGATCACGGCTGCCTACAAGGGGCTCACCATGCTGGTGCCCTCTGTCCAGTTGGAGCCTCTGAGAGCGGCGCTGGCCGCCGTGCAGGAGTTGGCCCTGCGAGAACAGGCGCTTGTGCAGCAGCTTGCCGCCGGCGAGCAGAAGGCGCAGGAAGAACTGAACCGGCTGCTTGCAGACCTGGTGCAGGCGGGAGGTCAGGTTGCGGAGGCTTTTATCGAGCACAGCCGGCCAAAGGAGTCTGCGCGTATCGCCCTGTGGGTGAGAAACGTGGGCGTGGTGTACACCGAGATGGAGGTGCTGAACACGATGGAAAGCCTCAACAATGAGTTGGACGAGCTAATCAGGTGGCTCCATTCGCTGGAGGAAGGGGGATTGAGCAGGCAGGAGCGGACAAACATCAGGGACACATTCAGGCAGTGGGGCGGCATAAGCACGCTTCAGATGCGCCGTTTGGACGTTCTGCGGCGGCACATTATGCGCTGGGTCGAGTGGAAAGAGGAGGATACACTGCCCACAAGTGAGTATGCTGCAATAGTCGCCGAGTGGGACCGCAAGTTGGCCCTGCTGGGTAAAAAGCTAAGAGAGGAGGCCGGCGACGAGGAGGAGTTGCTGGACGCCCACCTTGAAAGAACGCGCAACTGGGTCAACAGCATTTACTTCTACGAACCGATGGCCGACTGGAAACTGCCTGCGGCGGGCTTCAAGGGCTTCGGCGACACCGGCTACGAGTACGGTTTGAGCTACTACATAGACGACATCAAGCTAAACAACTTTGGACGGCAAGGCAAGGTCACGAGCGACCTAATGATGGACATCTATGAGGTGTTCAGCCGCGAAGGCATCAAAGTGCCGGTCACGGGGGGTTAGAGTATGTGTACGGACTGGGTATACAGGACCCTACACGACATCGATCTACCCCAACTGCTTTGAAACAGAGGGTGCAGGGGCGAAGCCCATGACGGGGTATAAGCGAAGCGGTGGGTGGGATGTCCCCTGTTATTCTCCTATCTAAAAGCCCCATCCCACGTGTGGGAGGGAGGCATGGGGTGGGTCTCTACATGCCGAGGTCCAATTTCCTCAACCCCAAGTCTGAACGCTTACCAAGCAAAAAGCCGTTTGCCAAAGAGAACGCTTTTACAGTATCATGCGGCATAAAAGCGGCACTGTCATGCGCTCAGTAAAGGAGTAGGCTTTGTACACTGTTGAGATAGAAGACGTTACCGCCCACGAGATACTCGACTCGCGGGGCAACCCAACGTTGCAGGTGGAAGTGCGCCTACTGAGCGGCGCAGAGGGGAAGGCTGCCGTGCCTTCGGGAGCTTCCACCGGCGCGCATGAGGCGGTCGAGTTGCGCGACGGAGACAGGGCACGCTACGGCGGCAAAGGCGTGCTGCGCGCGATTGCCAATGTCAACGAGGCAATAGCCGAAGAAATAATCGGCACCGACGCCTGCGATCAGGCCGGCCTCGATGCACGCTTGTTGGCCCTGGACGGCACGCCCAACAAGGCGAGGCTGGGGGCCAACGCCATTCTGGGTGTGTCGCTGGCGGCGGCTCATGCCTCAGCCAACCACTTCCACATGTCGCTGTACCGCTATCTTGGTGGGCTGGCCGCGCGCACCATGCCTGTGCCGATGTTCAACATCCTCAACGGCGGCAAGCACGCCGAGAACTCCACCGATTTCCAGGAGTTCATGGTCATGCCCACCGGAGCCGCCGGCTTCAAAGAGGGGTTGCAATGGGGAGTCGAGGTGTACCACGCCCTTAAGAAAACCTTGCACGATAAGGGCTGGAACACCAACATCGGCGATGAAGGAGGGTTCGCCCCCTCGCTGGGGAGCAACGAAGCGGCCCTCGAACTTATTTTGCAGGCTATCGAGGCTGCCGGGTACACCCCAGGCAAGGATATATATCTGGCCCTCGACCCTGCCTGCACCGAATTGTACCGGAACGGCAAGTACCACCTGTCGAAGGAAGGACGTAGCCTCACCAGCGACGAAATGGCGGCTTTTTGGGAGGACTGGGTAGCTCGCTACCCGATCATCTCTATCGAGGACGGCATGGCCGAGGACGATTGGGAGGGTTGGCAAAAGCTCAACGAGCGCATAGGCAGTCGCGTGCAGCTTGTGGGCGACGACTTGCTTGTGACCAACCCACAGCGCATAGAAAGAGCGGTGGAGGAACATGCCTGCAACTCTCTGCTGACCAAAGTCAACCAGATAGGTACGCTCACCGAGGCGATACAGGCGGTGCGCGATGCACAGCAGGCGGGCTGGACCGCCGTTATGTCGCACCGCTCAGGCGAAACAGAGGACACTACCATAGCCGATCTGGCCGTCGCCCTCAACTGCGGCCAGATAAAAACCGGCGCACCCGCACGCGGCGAGCGTACCGCCAAGTACAACCGCCTCCTCAAAATCGAGGCCGAGCTGGCCGGCAACGCAGTCTATCCCGGCATCGGCGCTTTCTACAACATCCGCCATCCCCAAAGCTGGGACGCGCAACAACATGAATGAACTTTAGACGCAAACACAAAGACTCTTGGGGTTCCACGACAAGAAACGAAAACACAAAGACGCCATACACAAAGGACGGCGCAGAGATTCTTAAGGATTCCCTCACATGTCAACTGCGTCTTCCCCCATGCCGGCATACCTGCGACCATTCTTGACCGGCCTCTGAACAACAAAATCTCTGCGTCGTCCTTTGCGTATGGCGTCTTTGTGCTTTCGTCTAAAGCTGTAGGGGCAGGTCCCAGTGCCTGCCCTCTATCTCTGCTCAACTAATGATTTGGACACACTTGTAGGCCGTAGACTAGGTAAGTACCAATTGGAGACCCTCGTAGGCAGGGGCGGCATGGCTACGGTCTACAGGGCGCACGATACGACGCTGAATCGCGCAGTCGCCATCAAGGTGCTCGATCCGGGGCTGGCGATTGACCCCAAGGCGGTGGAGCGGTTCCGGCGCGAGGCTGTTACTTCGGCCAACCTGGAGCACGAAAATATCGTGCGGGTGTA
>JBBSIX010000106.1:0-9892 GCA_038231875.1 Chloroflexia bacterium
CCGGTACAGGCTACGAGAGGCGCGACTTCACAAAGGCGCTCGGCGGTGGCGCGGTGGCGGTGCTGGGAGGCGGACTCCTCTGGGCGGGCATTACTCGCGCCTTGCAAGCCCCGCCTAACGCCGGGCCGCAAGAGATAGCCCTCAGCGACTTGCCTACCCCTGCCCCTATCGTAAGAACAGGGCCGACGGCTACCACCGAGACGGCTCCTACCTCCGTGCCGGAACCCAACGCTACGGAAGTAGCACAGGCCCAACCGACAGAGGCGGCGGGAACGCCGGAGGCCACCTCGGAGGCCGCGCCCAACGGCACAGTCGAGGCCCAGCACCAGGTCGAGACCAGGCCCACGCCGGAGATGACCGAGGTGCCGTCCACGCCGCCCGTGCCTCCCGGCTTCGAGAACGTCAAGGCGGTGCTGGTGCCCCCCATTACGCCGGTGGAGAGCTTCTATATCACCACCAAGAACTTCATTGACCCTGTGGTGGACGGCAACAGCTGGACGCTCACGTTCAAGGGGCTGGTGGACAACCCTTACACGGTCAACCTGAAAGATGTGCAGGGGTTGCCCCCGGTGGACCGAGTAGAGACGCTGGCCTGCATCAGCAACCCGATTGGCGGCAATCTGATCGGCAACGCCAACTGGAAAGGCGTAAACTTCGCCGACATGATCAAGAAGGCCAAGCCCAAGAGCGGCGTAGTAGACGTAGTGGTGCGCGGAGCCGACGGCTATGCCGACAGCTTCCCTCTGGATGTCGCGCTGAACAACGAGTGCGTGCTTGTGTATGAGATGAACGGCAAACCCCTTACTACCAAACACGGTTTCCCCGCCCGCCTGTTGGTTCCCAACATCTACGGCATGAAAAATTGCAAGTGGATCACCGAGGTCGAGCTGGTGAACAACGACTTCAAGGGCTACTGGGAAAGCCAGGGTTGGGACGACGTGGCGCACTACAACATCGTATCGCGCATAGACAATCCGGGCGGCGGCAGCATTCCGGCCAAGCCCCTCTTTGTGGGCGGCATCGCCTTTGCGGGCAACAGGGGTATCCAGAAGGTGGAAGTCAGCACCGACGGGGGCAAGCAGTGGGAGGACGCGCAGATAAGGGTTGTGCCCGGCCAGTTCACCTGGGTGCTGTGGACCTACCCCTGGAACCCCAAACCCGGCAGCTACACCCTCCAGGTGAGGGCCACCGACGGCACAGGCACGCTTCAGACCGCCACCAGAGCCGACACCTTCCCCAACGGAGCCACCGGCTACCACACCATTCAGGTGAAAGCAGGCTAACGAGCGCGTGCTCGCAGCATCGGGTAAAGCAAGAGAACCAAAAAGCGGCTGATCAGCCGCTTTTTGGTTCCCAATCGAGACCAGGGTCTGCCGGCAAAGCACGCCGGAGCAACTCGCAACCTTGATCCGTATCAAGGCTGCGGGGTGGGTGTGGCCTGCGGCTTCGACGCACCGCCCGGTATCTGCGAGGGCGAAGCCACTATGTACCAGTTGGGCCATGCCCTGTACTGGCTGCGGAACTCATCCACCTTGTCGGGCGCGCCAGGCACAGCGATGCGGCGGGTGATAAGCGTGTCCAGCCCCGCCCGCGCCGTTTCCACCTGCTTCTTGGTGCCGCTCGGCAGGCGGGAGTCTACCTCGTACACGTCGGGCGGTGGGGGCGTCCTGTTGCTGATAACCGGCCCCTCCAACTTCACATCGCCCGGCGCCCTGGTTCCATACATCGTCACCGTGAGGGAGTCGGCTGTTGTAAGGGCCTCCAGCAGTACATAGCCGGAGGTATTGTTCACGAACTTGAGGTCCACGCCTGGGTCAAACACCGCCGCGTCAAAGCCTACAGGCTCGCCATTCTCCTCGTACCAGCCGACCCGGTAGGAATGCTGGTTGCGCTCGGCTATCTGCATGCCGCTCCAGAAGGCCGCCCGAAAAGTGGTGGTGGACACCTGGCACACCCCGCCGCCCACGCCAAGCTGTGTTCTCTCGGCGGCGATTACGTAGCCCGGCACAAAGCCGTGCTCCTCATCTATGCCGCCCATAGCCAGCAGGAACGAAAACATGCCCCCAGGGGGCACCACAGTGCCGTTGAGCAAGGCTGCCGCCACCTTGATGTTGGTGGCCCGCTCCGGCGACGAGCCTTTGAAGGTAGAAGCGCCCTGGCCTATCTGCTCTTTGATGCCCAGCGCGCCCAGGTCTTTGCTCGACACGGTGGGTGTGACGACCCTGGCGGGCAGCTCATACTCGCGCTTGTCCGGGGTGGCGGCGTGTTCCTTTATCGAAGCGATCACGGCTGCGGGGTCCACATCCAGG
Source organism: Chloroflexia bacterium (assembly GCA_038231875.1). Taxonomy (GTDB): domain Bacteria; phylum Chloroflexota; class Chloroflexia; order QHBQ01; family JADMIH01; genus JADMIH01. The sequence continues at coordinate 2,310 of JBBSIX010000106.1, forward strand.
CCGTCTATCGATTCGCTGACCACCGACACTGCGCCGTTTTTCCACTCGAATTTGGCATTGCGAGGCGGACGGCTCGAGTCTTTGGCCCACTTGTCGGCCAAGATTTTCAGCTCATTATCCTTCCAACCCAGCTCTACGTGCTTGGGAGCCGTGCGGTCGGGGTTGCGCTCTATGGTGGTGAAGCGCACCAGGGTATCGCGGTCCAGAGTAAAGCTCCGGCCCGGCACGGTGGCAGTGAGCGGACTGCTTACGCGCACCGACAGCAGGCTTTGCACGGCAGCTACTTCGTCAGCCGACACGGTGGGCGGCACCACCTCTACAGGCAGTTCAATCTTGGAGGCGGGCTGCAAGGCGGACAACGAATTGCGTACCGCCGCAATAGCCGCATACGTATCGAGCGTGCGCCCCTCCTTGCCGGGCAAGGCCACCACTTCATTACCGTTCAGGCGCACATCGCCCTCGAACAGCTTTTGGTTGGTTTCGGCGGCCACCACTGTGCTGAGATAGGTTTGCAGCGTAGGCTCGCTGAACTGCACATCCAGGGGCACGCGATAGCCCGACTGCGCCGACAGCCACTGCTGCTCGGCATTGCCGAAGAAGTCGCCGCCTCGCCCCAGGGCAAAAGCCTGGGCCACAGTGGAGCCTGTATCTATTTTGAGGCCGATCTGGTCGGCGCTGGGCCGCCAGTCTTTGCCCTCCCAGGAGAGCACCACAGGCTGCGCCAGGAACGCCTGCACCTTGTCGTCGAGCAGCTTTTTGGCTTCGCCTTGGGTTTTGCCGCTCAAGTCAATATCGAGCGCCCGCACGCCGGGATAGATTTTGCCGGCGTACTGCCCCTGCCAGGCCAGCGAAAAAGCTATCAGCACAACGGCCACGATAGCCAGCACGCCGCCAAAGGTCCACACCAACCAGCGCCATTTGGGTTTGCGCTTCTGTGCCGGCGCAAGGTCGGCATAGGCGGGGTACGCCGGCACAGGGTCGGGCCACCTGCCGCCCATCGGGGGCACAGGGACGCGCCCCGGCTCAGGTAAGTACGCGGCGTTACGGCGGCCCCTTCCGGCATGAGGCGCTCCTTCATCGTACCCATCGTACCCGTTGTTATCATAGCCGGAGTAGCTATTATACTCACCTGCCTCGTCGAAGCGTGCTCTGCTACGTTGAGGGGGAGTGTAGGGCAGTGTGGGGGCGGAAGTCGGCTCGTCACCGCGCCGGGGCAACGAGGCAGGTTGCGACGGCCCGGGTAGCCGGGCTTTATCCTGGGGCGACGGCCTGCCGTTGTCGAACCGCGAAGTATCTATCGCCGGGAGGACCTGCGTTTCTTTCGGATCGCCCGAGCTTGCCGACATATCCGGCTGGCGGGTGTAGGCGGTCGGGTGAGAGGTCCACTTGGAAGGCTGTATCTCGGTATCACCGAAGCCGCCGCTCCCTCGGCTTTGTGGGCTTGAAGTTTGCCCCCTGGGTGGGTCGAGATGGGGCCTTGCCTGCTGGGGGCGTGGCGGTCTCTGCGGCCAGGACGGCTCGAACTCTATACCGCCGGCCTCTTTGTCCTCTTTGGTACCGTTGCCCTCGCTCATAACACATCTTTCCTTTGTCGCTCCCCTGTTGAGATTCAGGAGCTTACTTCCGCATGCACTTGTAAACGTCAGCTTTGCGTCCATTTGAGACGCACCCCACCCACCCCGATGATGTCACCTTCAGAGAGGGCCACCGGGCGGGTTATTTCGGTTTCGTTGAAGAAAGAGCCGTTGGTGGAGGCTACATCCTCCACCCAGGCACGTCCATCCCGCCAACTTACCAGCGTGTGCTCGCCCGAAACAAAATCGTCGTCGAGCACGATGGTGTTGCTTTCTTTGCGGCCCAACGTCGTTACCGCCTGCAAAGTAAACACAGTGCCCGGCAGCAGCCTGCTCTGCCCCGGTTCCACCACCACCAGTTTGCCGTACCTGGAGCGAGGCTGCGCGCCTTCAGAGGGGGTTGCCAGCCGCAGGTCGCGCGTGATTACTCGCATCACTCCGAACAGGAACAGGTATATAAGCCCGATAAAGGCTATACGCAACCCCAGGATAAATATATCGAACGGTAAAGTCTGTATGTCGGGCATTACTCTTGCATAAAAAGCAGTTCAAAGCCGCCTAGTGAAACTATGTCGCCGGGAGCCAGCACTACCGCTTCGACCGGCCTGCCGTTGACGAAAGAGCCGTTGGTGGAGCGCAAGTCGCGCAGCAGGTAGTGGCCGTGCCGGAATACCACCTGGGCATGGTGGCGCGATACGCGAGCATCATCTATCACAAGGTCGTTATCAAGGCCCCGGCCTGCCGTCAGCAGGGTCTTGGCGAGCGGAAAGCTGCGTCCCGCCATGTCGCCCTCCATCGGCTGCAACGAGGCCGGGGGCGGGGCGCTATCGGACCTGAGCACGGGGCCGGGTTGTGGGCGCGGGCGGGCCACTTGCGGCATTGCATGCGTGCGAGCTATGGTGGCTTCGGGTCGATTCGTCGGTGTACCCACGCCTGCCGGGGAGCCGGCGGTACGCACGGTGGGCGCGCCTGCTGCTTCTGCGGACACCACCACCGGCTCGTCGGTCAGTTGCGCGGCCACCTCGATGCTGCGCTTGGCAACACCTTCGCCCGGCACGAGCAGCACTTTAGGCCGCGCCACCAACGAGTAACCTCGCTCGGCTGCCAGGTCCGATATGAACTCCGCCATGTTGTGCTCCAGCGAATGGCGAAAAGGCTCGAACTCGGCATAGTCGTCGGGGTGGAGGGTCACTTCATAGTGGTTGGGCACGTAGGTACGGCCCACGCTGATGGTAGGTTGGGCCTCCATCTCGCGCTCCAGGCGTTTGGCTATCTCGGCAGGCTGGATGGGACTTCGGAAAAGACGCGCGAAGGAGCCTTCCATCAACCGTTCGACAAACTCTTCAAAGCGTTGTAGCGACTGCAAATCCGGCCTCCACGACGCTGCTCCTCATGCAGTCGGGAGCATTACGTAAATAGCGGCGTTGCGCCGCCCTTTGATTATACCCTCCGCAGTGAGCGGTGGTCAAACATGGGGATAAGTGGTGCGGTCAGACTTGGGGTAGAGGACTCGTGGGGGATTCACTGTAGGGGCCTGAATTGCGAGGCCAGTAACCTTCAGCTTTCCACTATCGCCAGGTAGGCTTCAAACAAAGAGGGGCATTGAATGGTCAGGTCGGGCCGGGGTTGCACCAGCGCCTCGATGTCTACCGAGGACGCGGCCAGCGCACTCGCGGCAAGTTCGCCGGCCTGCTCTAACGGTAGGCGCTGCTCAGGTTGTGCGGACAGGGCAGCTTGTAGCGCGCTGTATACGGCGTCGTGGGCCTGCACCGAGAGCAGTCCGACGCCGGCCACGTACCGGCAACCCTCTCCGTCCAGTTTGGCGGCCAGGGTAAGCAGTTCGGAGCGGGTGTAGACCTCCAAGGTTTGCGCCACCTCCTGCTCAGGTACAAACCCCCTGCTTACAGCTTCTCTTTGCAAGTTGCCGAATTGCGACCGGGCCGTCTCCTCGCGCTCCTCGCGGCCACCGAAGTGGGCGTCGAGCAGGTTGAGCAAGTCGGTGGGGCGCACATCCTTTTTGTAGGCGATAGTGGGGAACGGTAAGCCGGAGAATATGGGAATCGCATCTTGCGGCACAGCCAGTATCAAGCCGGCCCCGGAGCCGTGCTCCGCCAGAGCGCGCAGCTTCTCTACCTTGCGCTCTTTGTACTGCGGCGACCAGAAGCCCGCCACCTCCATAACTACCCTGGTGTCGGCTCTGGTAAAGGCGAAATCGGGGATGAGCACCACGCCGGGGGCGAGCAGGGGGTCGGGTTCGCGCTGTATCTGCCAGCCATGCGTGTAGCCTTGCCGCTCCAGCGACCTGAAGCCTCTGTAGAGCGCGGCTTCCACCAGGCTGTCGAAGCTTGGCTCTGCCTGGCCCTCATCGTCATCCGCCGCCTCCACTGCGGAACCGACCGAGTAGGCAGCCCGCGTTTCGGCCACCCTGCGCCCGCCCTGAGCCTCTTTCGGCGCATACTCCAACCTGTCCAGTGTCTCGGCGGTAAGGTGGAAGCGGTAGGGGCGGTCGTGCAGGAGAAGCTGTGCCGTGCCGAGAGCACCGACGCCGGCCGAGCCGGCCAACAGCGAGCGCAGCAGGCTCAACGACACGTCCGCCAACCTGCGGCCATACTTGTCAGCCGTGCCGAACGCCTGCTCAGGGCCGTACAGCGTAAGCACGAAGCCCTTATCTACGCCTTCCACTTCCACCAGCACGCCGTTGCGTTTGGCGATAAAGTAGGCCCGGCGGAGAGCCTCCCCCGGCAAGCCGGCTAGCAAGAAACGCACACGGGTCGAGTGGGCCAACAGCGTCTTGACTACCCCTCTGTTGTAGAGGCGCACGATCTCGGCGGCGGAAGGCCGCTCGCCCGCCGGAGTAAGCACACCGGCGGCCTCGCTGTCCCGCGACAACAGCGCGTCAATCCGCCCTCCGGCCCCAGGTATCCCCCACTCGGTCGCCAGCTCGGACATAAAAGCCGCCCTCTCCTGCGGGAGCACAAAGCCTCCCCGCCTGTTGGCTGCGTCCCACAACTGCGCCCTGAGCGCGGGAGGCGAATCGAGGCCCCGCTCGGCCAGCGCCGCCGCCTCCTCAGGCAGAAGCAGGTCGTCCAACTGCGGCTGCCGGAAAGAAAAGCGAGTCAGCAGGCAAGCCTCGATGCAGCGGCCCAGCCGGTAGTCGCCCATTGCCGCCTCAAGCTGCTTTGTATCGTACTCACTGCGCGGCCCGCCGACGAATTGCTCGAACACCGAAACGGCCTGCTCCACCAGCATGAGCGTAGCCCGGCCATGCAGCAGCTTGGGCACAATCGCCAACTCGCCGTCCGCATCGCGCACGCTGCGCCGTTTTATGTTGGTCAGGGAAAACAGCATCTTCTCACAGTAAGCCGAGGTTGTGCGCTAACCTTTCCGCCTTCTGGATATACTTTCCTCCGTCGTTTCCTCGGTGACAACTTCGTAGAGCACCGCTTCGGCTGCTTTGGGGCGAAGCACGCGGCCCAGGCGCTGGATGTACTCGCGCTTGGTGGCGCTGCCGCTGAGGATGATGGCGACGTTGGCGTCCGGTATATCCACGCCTTCGTTGAGCACCCGTCCCGTCGCCAGCTTGCTGAATCGCCCACTGCGAAAGCCGTCCAGGATGGCCCGGCGCTCGGCTGGGGGCGTTTTGTGGGTCACAGTGGGCAGGCAGAAGCGCATGCCTATGTTGTCCACCAGCGAGTTGTACTCGGAGAAGATCAGCACCCTATCATCTCGATGCTTGTCCAGCAGGCCGGCCACTACACTCAGCTTGCCGGCCGCGCTGAGGGCTATTTTGCGCGCCTGCTGGTGGGCCAGTAACGCCTCGCGGGCCAACGGATCGTTGCCGCTGCGCCAGATTAGCTGCCGCTCATAGTCGCTGCCTGAGCGCATACTGATGCGTCGCTTACGCAGATACGCTCGGTAAACCTCGGCGGCGCGACCATAAGCAAACCTCTCCTCATCGTTGAGGGTCACGCTGATCTGCTCGGTACGATAGTCGGCGATGTGGCGGCCCTCGCGCAGCATGTCGGGCGACTGTTCGTACACCACCGGCCCGATCAGCCAATCAAGGTCGGTGTGCCGCAGATCGCTGCGGTCGGGCGTAGCGCTGAGGCCCAGGCGGGCGGTGGCGATACAGCCTTCGGCTATCGTGCGGTAGGTGTCGGCGGGCAGGTGGTGTGCCTCATCGAAAATCAGCAGCCCGAACCCTTGCAAAGAGCGCATGTGGATCGCCGCCGAGTCATAGGTAATCACCGTCACAGGCTTGCGCTCCCGTTCGCCGCCGCCCCATGTGCCCACCTCCTCCGGTGCGAGGCTGGTGTTGTTCAGCAAGGAGGTGCGCCACTGTCCCAACAAGTCGAGGGTGGGCACGCAAATAAGCGTCTCGGTGTTCAGCCGCGCAACGGCAAGGAACGCTACCAGGGTTTTGCCCGCCCCCGTCGGCAGCACCACCACTCCCCGATGCCGGCCGCCAGCCCACGCCTCCAACGCCTCCCTCTGGTAGACACGCGGCTCCAACTTCACCTCGACCGGCGTGGGCAGGGGCGGGCGCAGGTCGAAACTCTTTTTGAGGGTGTAGAAGGACGAGAGGGCGGCGCAAACCGAGAGGTAGTCCACCGGCAGAACGCGCAGGCAACTTCGACGTTCGTCTACAACGCTGCGGCCCCGCCAACCCTGCCGCTCAAGCTGCGTTTGCAGCGCCTGGGGCGACGTGCCCTCCGGTGGAAAGAGGAGCAGGTCGTTGGCGGCGAGGCGCAGGACCAGTTCAGGTTTGGAGTTCACCGGCCACGCCCACATACGCCTCAATTTTCGCTTGCAGCCTGAACGCGGCGGGACTTCGCCACGATGCGGTCCAGGCGGTGCTGTAGCTCCGCGCGCTCCACCTCGCCGCCGGCGCGCACCTGAGCCAGCAGGGTGTACTCGGCGGCGGCTGCGTAGTCCTTCGCACGATGCTCGTAGTGCTTGGCAAGCTCCAGGTAGGGGAACATCAGCGGTGTGTCCTCGGCTGCCAGGCGGCTCCAGATAGCCACCGCCTCGTCGCGCTGCTGCAAATACTTGTACAGAAAGCTCAAGCGGCGCAGAGCCGTTGCACGCAGCGTGGGCGACGGATCGAACTCAAGCCCACGCGAATAGGCCCGCAGGCTGTCGGGGTAGCGAGCCAGGTCCTCGTACAGCTTGCCCAGGCCGAACCACTCGGCTGCGTGTAGGTCGGCCTCCTCGGGCTGGTCGAGTATGCGCCCCACATGGCCGGTGAGGGCCATCAGCGTGAGGAGGTCGTGCTCATTATGCTCGAACACGGGCAGCACGTGTCCGGCGTGTCCCGCCCGCAGGTACTGGAAATAGAGGGATGGTATGCGCCAACCCGGTACGTCAAAGCCCCGGTCCACCCCCAGGATGTGCCGCTCCAGGGTTTCCAACGAGCAAGAAGGTAGGTGGTCCTTCCAGAGGCGGCGCGAAGGGCCAAGCATGTCTAAGTGGGGCGGGTCGCGCAAGACGCAGCGCACGCGGCTGTAGGTGAAGCGTGTTTCGAGCAGGGGCCAGTCAAAGCTCTTGCCGTTGAAGGTCACTACCGCGCTGAATTGGGCAAACAGTTCATTGAGAGCACATAGCAGGCCGCGCTCTGCCGACACATCCGAGAGGAAATACTGGCGTACCACCACCTCCTGTTCGTTTTCCGAGAAGTAGCACACGCCCACCAGGAAAGCGTAGGTTCCGGTCCCGCCCGACAGCCCCGTCGTCTCAGTGTCCAGAAAGAGCAGCTTACGGGCATCGAGGTCGCGCAAAGATGCAGCTTTGCCTGCCTCCCACAGCACCGATGGGCGCGCATGCAACAAGCTGCCGAGCGATACAGGTCCGCGAGGCAGCATAACGGGGTAGCGGCGTTCGACCACATAGCAAGGCCCTTCCGCCGTATCGTGCCAGGAGCCGGGCAGCGCCTGTTCGATCTTGACGGGCTTGCGGGAGACGAGAGGCAGCGCGGGCAGGCTGGGGTCGGCCTCCCAACCTTCCGGCGCA
>JBBSIX010000107.1:0-9764 GCA_038231875.1 Chloroflexia bacterium
CCCGCGTGTGATGGGGTTGTTGTAGCGGAAGTAGGGGTCATTATTCGCGTTGCAAGGCTCGCCCGCGCCACCACAGGGGTAGCCCCCGATGATGTTGCGGCAAGCGAGGCAGCGCACGAAGGGGTAGAAGGTGTTGGAAGGCGGTACGTCCTCGAACTGTATGTTACACGCTGTAGGTGTGGCTGTGCCTGCTACTGCTGTTTCAGTGGCGGTCCCTGTGGCTACTACCGTGATGCTGCTCGTAACAGGAGGCGGCAACGGTGTGCGAGTAGATGTGCCTACGGTTGTGCCTGTGGCTACTGCCGTGTTGGTGGAGGTCGAGACTGCCGTGTTGGTGGAGGTCGAGACCGCTGTGCTGGTGCGTGTGGAGGTTGAGACCGCTGTGCTGGTGCGTGTGGAGGTAGCGAGTACCGTGTTGGTGGCAAGTACCGTGTTGGTAACGGCAGGTGTAGCGCAGCTACCCAGGCCGGAGATGGTCAGGGTGTAGCTGGTGCAACCTGCATTCTGTGTCACCTCGTGTACGTTCACGTAGAAGTTGGCTCCCGCCGGTACGTTGAACGAGTACGTGACGTTCGGGTTGGGGCTTAGACCAGGATCACCCACATTGTTCGCGCAGATGTTCGCTGGGTTGAAGCTGCCCACGTATGCTCCACTGTAGATGAAGTTTGTGCCTGCACAGGCGGTGTCGAGTGTCACAGTCACGCACAGGGTTGAGCCTGTGGTGTTGGCAAACGGCCCATACAGGTCGTAGTGGCGTGGTGTTGTGTCGAAGACCTGACATGCATTAGGTACTCCGCAGGTGGAAGCGGTTCCTCCCCTGAACAGGCGGCCTGTTTGCGTTGGGTCGTTGGCGTCTATAGAACCTGTGAAGGTCTGTGCTCCCGGTGTACATGTCACCGATGCTGTGGCAACAGGTGTGCCGGTTCCCACGACCGTGCCGGTGGCAACGGGTGTGCCTGTGCCGCAGACGGAGGGGGAGTTGTAGATTTCAAAGCTGCCGGTTGCTGTGGTTGGGGCGTATCCGCCGACCATGTATATCTTCGTGCCGTCTGTGCCGGCGGCATCGTTACGGCGGGCTGTGGAGAAAGGCGGACCTAATCGCCACGTGCCGGTTGCGGGGTTGTAGATGTCTACTTCGTTGCTGGGGTTCGGGGCTACGCGCCCGCCGCCAAGCACCCACATTTCGTTGTTGAGGGTTACTGCTACCGTCTCGCCTGTGGCTCTCGGTATTTGATTAGCCAGCGTGGTGAGTGTGTCGGTGGCAGGGTCGTACCTGTACGAGGCGTTGCTGTCCTGGAGGGTAGTACCGTCGAAGGTGCTGCCTCCGGCTGTGTAGATAAAGCTGCCTATTGTGGCGACAGGTATGTAGCCCAGAGCCGTAGGCAAGGTGGCGCTCTTCTGCAGCCACTTGGAGCCTGCTGCTCGGGTCGGGTCAAACTCCCAGATCGAGGTGAGCATGCCCGTGCCGATGTCGAAGCCGCCGAACACGTACAGCTTGTTCTGGTATACGGAGGCCCCGCCGGGAAGCGTGGTTGTAGTTGGCGCCTGAGGCCACGGATCGGTGGTAATCACAGTGATTGTGTCCGTTGCCGGATTGTACACGCGCACCGCGTGTGTGGCGGTAGTAGCGCCTGCTGCCGAGCCGCCCACGGCTATTATGACCGGGCTGCCCGATACGGTGAGCACGCCGCCCACCATGTTGTTCACCTGGCCGTCGCTGAAGGCGGCTGCCTTGGTTGTCCAGGTGTTGGTGGCGGGGTTGTACTCATGCGGGTTCACGTAGTCGCTGCCTGCGCTGTCGCTTGAGCGTCCGCCGAGTACGTAGAACCTACCGTTGGCCGGGAAGTAAGCTCCCAGGCCTCTTGTGACGGGGCCGGCGTTGAAAGTGGGACCCTGTGTCCAGCCGCCGCTTGTCGGCGTGCATGTGCCCACCGGAACTGTTGCAGTCCCTGTGCGCGTCATTGTAGCGGTAGTTACCGATGTGCTCGTAGATGTAGCCGGCGTGCCCGTGGAGCACGGAGGCAGGGTATACATCAGTTGCATGCCGTTGATGTTAGGTATGGCGGTGTCGCACGAGAACCGAGTATAGCGTGTGTTGTCGTGCTGCACGCCTATCGTAGCGCTCACGGCGTTGTTGGTGACCACACCGTACACCATATCGAACCTCTGGTTGGAGGCGGTCTCATACAGCCTTACTTCAAAGTTGGCTGTACCGCCGCCTGAGAAGTAAGTGGTGCGCCACTCGACGTTGAGGATGCGGTTGGGCGCTGAGCCCGATACCGAGGTGTAGATACCTGAACCTGACGAGTCTGTTCGCAGGTCGTCCCAGTGCGGGAATATCGTGTCGGTCACACCTGTAACAGGGAAGCAGCTGTTGGTAAAGGCGTTAGTGCCCGTACCAAACGACAGTGTGCCGTTGGAGCCTACGTCTGCCGACGAGTAGTTTGTGCCGTACAGTTGCACCGGGAAGGGCAGAGCGATAGTGGTGGTGCAGTCATCGCAGTGGTTGCCGGTGTCGGTGGTGCCCGCCACGATTGTGCCTGTGGCTGTGGCTATATTGTAGTTGGCGTTGCCGCCGCAGGGGGTAGGTGTGATGGTGGGGGTATTGGTAGCTGTATTGGTGGCGGTTGCGGTGGGCAGGGTTCCCGTAGGTGTGGGGGTAGCTGTGCCCCCCTGGAACGTGCCGATGCGAGCGTAATGGCGACGTAGGTTGCTTCGGTTGTCGGTCCAGCTGGCAATAATAGCGCCGTTGGCGCCGGTGTATGCGCCGGCATGCACTGCTGCATAGTCTCCCATGAAGCTGGCGGGAGGGAATGTGACGCTGCTCAACTGAAATGGAGTTGAGAAGGTGCTGCCCTGGTCGGTAGACTGCACGTAGAAGTGCGCCAACGTGGTCTGAGAACTACCCACGCTGCTTGTGAAGGTTACGTGCAGGACATGGTCCCGCGATACTGTCGCCCACGGGAAGTACTGTGTTACGGACGTGTTTGGGTCGTTGTACACAGGCGCGGGTGTGGTCCAGGTGGTGCCACCGTTTGTAGAGCGAGTGAAGAACACCGCCGAACCTACGTTGGTATTGTCTGTGCGGCGGGCAAGCCACACGATGTACATAGTGCCGTCTACAGGGTCCGCAGCTATATTAGCCTGCGGGTTCCACCGGAAGCCGGCAGGACTGTTACTGTTGAACGATATAGACCTGGCCTGGGTATCAACGGCGGCTGTGCCGGAGATGGGGAACGTTACCGCGCCGTCTGTAGAGCGTGACCACTTATATTTGTTGAAATCTCCAAATGATGGGGGATCGCCACAGCACCTCACATCCATCCAACCGACGTTGACGGAGCCGGCGGTTCCAAAACCGATAGAGGCAAACTGCTTGTTCCCTTGCGTGCCGCCGATGGGGTTGGTGTTGTCGTTAAGGAACGGGGGAGCCCAGGTTGCGCCGCCGTCGCTGGAATAGCGGTTGAACGTCGTGTTAAACGAGCCGGAACCGCCTGTGTCAAAGAATGTACCTGTCAGGTAGATGCGGCCATAGAAGGGGCTGGTAGGCTCCTGGTCGGCCCACAGGTACTCGCGGTCGTTGAAGTAGCCGGGGGTGTCAATGTTGCTTGGGAAGTTCTGCCAGGTAACGCCTCGGTCCGTAGACCGCCCGGAGGTGATGCTCGCACCATGCATGGAGTCCAGACTGGCATTGTAAGCGTAGTCCTGGTTGGGTGATGTGGGCAACCAGACGTTTACTACGTCGCCGAAGGCCGAGGGGTTGGGGGGTAAGCGGCTCTGCCAGGTGACCCCACCGTCAGCTGTGTTGTCAATCGGGCGGTTACCGCTGACCAGAGCGTACAGTGGATTGCTGGGGTGCATGTTGGCCGATGGCTCATTCGCATCAATTGTACCCGAAGCATTGGCTTCAGGACCCCAGACGATGACGCTGTTCGGATTGTTGTAATGGGCAGACGGGTCAACCTGTGCATGTAAATCCACAGGTTGGACCCTGCCCATGTGTAGAAGGGTGCTGTAAGAAACTGCCTGTAGGCCTACAGGCAAGTTCTCCAGGCCATCGCCACCGGCTTTTGTATTCCCTTTGTCCTGCTGGACCGGTGCGCCTGCCGGTCCGCTGACAGGCACACCTGCAAAAGCGGCCCCCACCGTCAGCATGGCAATCACCAATGCCGGCAGCAGGAACAATGCGTACCTCGCGATTCGAGGTTTACTGTTATCCTGTGACATGTCTCTACTCCTCCCTCTTTCTATCAGGTCGTTCCTATAGATACCCTCGAGATATTTTTGACCCTTGCCGAGTGTGGCTGAGAGAGAAAGAGAGCGGCGGCACCGGCTAATGTCGAGCTTGGGACACCAGAGTATGGAATTACGGAATCATGAATGAGACTACTACTAAGGTCGTGTAGAAGGGCGGTAGGTAGAAAGTGTTAACTTAGGATAGACGCAATACATGTATGCCCAACCTTCGGGTGGCATCCGATAGTGCTATTCTAGCAGGGGATGTGGCACTTGTCAATCCCCAAATTTCCTGGGTAAGTGTTCAGACTTGGGGTATGAGCGGAGCGGGGGGCGAAATTAGACCTGAGCATGTAGAGGCCCACCCCATGCCTCCCTCCCACACGTGGGATGGGGCTTTTAGATAGGAGAATAACAGGGGACATCCCGCCCCCCGCTACGCTCATACCCCGTCAGGGGAGAATCCCTTGCACCCCAAGTCTGAACACTTACATTTTCGGGTAAATGTTCAGACTTGGGGTGCAAGTGGGTCTCTACAAGCCCGTGCTGGCTACATTACTCATCTGTGCTCAATTCGTGCTTGAGCTCGGCATTTTACTCAGCCCATCAAGCTCAAGAATCTCCTTCAACGTGCCGGCTCTCAGAGGTACTGAGCATACGAGGGAGCGGGCAGCCGTCCGGCCCGCATATACCTGCCGCCATTTCTTCCTGCCGCTCACGAGTAAGCTGGTCTTTCTGCCAGTCAAAGTCAATAGTCGGGTAGAACTTCTCAGGGTAGCAGGCTGCCCATATCTGCTTGCGGATAACGAGGTTCTCAGGATCGAGGTGAAGAGCTGCCTTCCACTCCGCAACAGCCTCGTCGCGGCGTCCAATCGAGTCAAGCAGGCGGCCCAACCGTAGCCTTGTCTCTACCAATTCCTGTTCAGTGTTGCCAAGCCTGTACGGCAACTCTCCGCTGGGGCTGGGTCCGGGAGCCTCTCCCTTGATGAAGCGCTCTACCGCCTCCACATCATCGGGGTTATTAATTGAAAAGCCTCCATACTTGGCGTAGTGGATCGTCCCATCGCCGGCCAGCAGCACACCGTTCGGCACCGCTTTGAAGCCAAAATGTTTGCTTGTGAGGGCATGCTCATCAACTAAGGTGGGGAAAGTTGCCCCTGCTTTCTCAACAAAGGGCCTTGCCGCTTCAGGCCCGGTATGCTCCATTGCTATGGACACCAGTTTGAAGGTGGGGCTTTGGTGCGTTTCGTAAAAGTGCTGCCACCCGGGCAACTGCTCGCGACACTGTCACCAGGAGCCCCAGAAGAACAACAAGACACGCCGGCCGCGCAGTTCGCGCAGCCCGAGATCGCCTCCATCGAGGCACGGCAGAGAAATTTCGGGTACAAGATTGCCGACCTGCCCACCAACTGCAAGAGATGATGTCACCATTTTTGAGCTCCTCCTTTATTTCGTCTGTTTCGTCTACTTCTATTTCGCCTATTTCGTCTCGTCAACCTCGGGATCACTGCGTGTACCGGATTCGCGTTCGAGACGTTCGGGAATCGCTGCCATCACCTTATCGGTCTCAGGGCGATCTGCGTAATTTTCGCCAACGTAACGGTAGACGATCCTGCCGGCGGGGTCCAGCACAAAAGTTGCGGGGCGGGATATTAATCTCCCCTTTGGCTCGTCATCGTGAAAGACGCCGTAGTCCCGGATCGTATGACGCTCACTGTCGGATAGAAGTGGGAAAGGTAGATCCAGATCCTCTTTCAACTTTGAGGTGCGCTCCTGATCCTCGCTGCTGATAGCTAAAATAGAGGCGTTACTCTGTTGAAACCGGGCAAATTGCAGGCGCAACTGCGCCAATTGCTCTCGGCACGTTGGTCACCACCCACCACGGTAGAATACCAGTACAACAGACCGTCCTCGTAGCCCTTCTAGATGAATCAACTCTCCGCTTGTATCTGCAAGGGTGAAATCCGGTGCGAGATCACCAATGTCTGGTCCGATAATATTCAATACCATAGTAGAAGAAGTCTCCTCTTACTTATTTAACCTAAAGCTTATATGGGGTTGTCTCACTCATAACCGGCACAAGCATTCGGTTTGCTTCCCAGCAGAGTAATAGCACACTCGTGGCTACTACTAAACGATACAGATGCCGGTAAAATGCAACAACCATACATGGTTAGGTTTCGGGTAGGGGCGGTGAACTTTGAGGTGCGTTATTATTGAGCACGAGATAGCCCTTCCCTGATTTGTCACAGTAGTTAGCATATTACGTGCCGCACATATTGGGACGGCATCTTTATGCAGAACGGCAAGCCTACTCTCAACTGATTACGCTCATTCCTACTACATTTCGCCATTCCAGCAAAGCGTCGTATGCGTACTTGCCCGATAGGGCAACCCGGCGTAGCTTGGAATGGGGGTAATCCCCCGGACAAATCTCAAAGATAGTAGCCGTAACGTTCTTCCCGGAGTGCAACCCGTAAAACTCGCCTCTCTATCTTTGAAAAGCTGGAGGTCTCCTACAAAAGCAGGAGACCTCTTGCCACGTAGGTGAGTGCAACACGGCTGTCAGCCGGCAGCGCCCCGTTCCGTTCGCCACGGCGAGGGAAGGAACCTCGATATAGGGGCGCTGCCGGCGTATAGTGATTGTCGGGGCCTGAAAGGATGGGGGAAGCCCGGCGCCGCGCCTCTTGTGGAAAACCGGACAGTTTTTCCACAATCGGGATATTATGGTCACAATCCAGACAAAGAAAGGTGAATGGGAGGAGCAGATTATGCCCGGCAAGTGGTTGAGCGCATCGGAGGCAGCGGCGTGCATGCGCGCTGTCAGCCGGTACATCGCCGAGGGCAAACTGCATGCAGGAGAGTGTGGGCGGTCACTACCGACTCGCCGAGCCGGTGATCGAGGCATTCCTGCGGGTGGGCAACCCATGAGCGCCCTGTGTACATGACCCTGGCGATTGTGCATCACGCCGGCGGCGTCGGCAAAACTACCACCACCCTCAATCTTGGTTACTCGCTGGCGCGTGCCGGTCACAAGGTGCTGCTGGTGGACATGGACCCGCAGGCCGATCTGTCCGACCGGCTCGGTTTGCAGCCGGAGCCGCCCGCGCTGGTTGACATCCTCATCAGCGGCGAGGGCAGCCCCCACCCCGTCACCTGTAGCTGGAACGACGGCATTGGCCTGGACGTGATCCCCACCAGCCTCGACCAGGCGGCGTTCGACTTGCGCCTGGCGGGGGTGCAGATAGGCCGCGAACGGCGGCTGGCGGAGGCCCTCACCGACCTTTCGGGCGGCGCTTACCAGTTCATTCTGATAGACTGCCCTCCCAACTTGAGCTTAGTGACCACCAACGCCTTATACGCCGCCGACGGCGTGATCATCCCGGTGCAGGCCCAGGACAAGGCTTATCGACACCTACCCCTCGTGTTCGATAGCCTCCAGGAGGTGCAGAAATACCGCAGGCGCGAGTCGCCCGACCCTGCACACCCTCTGCCGGCGCTTTTCGGGATAGTCGTTACAATGATGGAGCGGACCCTGATGGCCCGCGAGGTCGAAGCGCAACTGCGCCAGGCCTACGGCGACCTGGTTTTCGCCACCACTATCCCGCGCCGCAACGAGCTTGCTATTGACGAACGTCATAAGGCCCCTATCGGGGTATACGCGCCGGGCGGCACGGGCGACCTTGCCTATCGCGCCCTGGCCGAGGAGGTTATATCCCGTGCCCGCTAAAGCCGACAAACCGACAAAACGCCCCGCCCTTGCCCCTGCCAGCCGCTATGAAGTGCTGGCCCCCACCAACCTGCCCGGCATGGAGATGCAGGACGCGCGCCTCCTACCGCTCGATTTGATAGACCACAACCCCTACCAGGCGCGGCAAGCCTTCGATGTAGACGCCCTGCAAGAGTTGGCCGAGAGCATTCGAGAGCATGGGGTGATCGAGCCGATCATCGTACGCCCTATGGAGGGGCGCTATGAGATAGTGGCCGGCGAGCGACGCTACAGGGCGGGCCTCATCGCCGAGTTGAGCCATATACCGGCCCGTGTCATGGACGTTGACGATACGCAGGCGGCCATATTCACCGCACTGGAGAATCTACAGCGCGAGGACCTGGACATCGAGGACGAGGGGCGGCAGTTCGCACACTTGCAGAGGCTGACCGGGCTGTCGCAGCGTAAGCTGGCCCAGAAACTGGGCAAAGAGCGCCAGTATATCTCTCGCCGCATCCGCCTGCTCAAGCGACCGGACCTGCTCAAAGACTACAGGGCCGGCCTGAAAACCCTCCACCAGGTGCTGTCGCTGGTCGGCGCGGACGCGGAGGTGGACGATGCCCCGGAAGGCTCACAAAGTGGGTCCGGGGGACCCACCCTCGACCTGGGCGGCGATGCTGCGACAGCACCTGCGGAAGATTCGCAAAGTGGGTCCGGGGGACCCAGTTTCGACGCCGACTTCGACATCGAGCTTGTCGAGAGGGAGGAGTTGAACGGGTACATAGTGGCCCGTAAAGCTGCCGGCGGGGGCGAAGCGGGAGGGGCGCGTACGGGCGGCAAAGGCGGCAAAGGCGGCACGCGATTTCGATGGCGGCCATTGCAGCAGTTCAGCACGTGGGTTTTCAAGATGAAGCCGGAGGAAGTGCCGGAAGACGAGCGCGCCTCGGTGAAGGCCCAGGTGGCCGAGATCAAAGCCAGGCTGGAGCAGCTTGAGCAGGCTCTGGAAGGCGAGGAGAGGCAATGCTAGGGTCGGCACTTCTCAGGATAAGAGTGGAGATAAGGAAGGCTTAGGAAATCGAGAGGGCGTTGCAAAGCTGCAACTGCGAACAAAATGAGTGACGAGACATTCAGAGAAGAGCAACATAAGCTCTATCCAGAGCGAGTACCCAACGACGCTCCCTCCCCCGAAGAATTGATTCAGCAGGCACTGGCGGTGGGCGACCCGGACGAGCATGCGTACTGGGATGCTGTTACTGTGCTGTGGCATCGCGCCGGCAGAGAGGTGCTTGAGGCTGCACGGACGCTGTGCCGCAGTGATAGCCCAATCGAGCGTGAACTGGGTGTCAATATACTGAGCCAACTTGGGTCGAACTCCGAGGTTCTGCACGAAGAGAGGTTGCAAACGCTACTTTCCGTGCTCAATACCGAAACCAACTCCAACGTCTTGGGTTCTGCATGCACTGCGCTGGGGCACCTCAGGGATACAAGGGCTAATGAAGCGCTAATACGCTTCAAGGATCACCCGGACGAAGTTGTACGCTGGGGATTGGTGTTCGGCCTGACGAATGACCCGGAACAAGAAGCCTTCACACTGCTAATCGCCTTAAGCAAGGACGTAGCCGACTACGTGCGGGACTGGGCTACGTTCAAACTCGGTACGGCTGAGAATCCGTCCATTGAGGCGCTGAATGCACTCGCCGACCGGGTGTCGGACGAAGACAACGTTACGCGGGGAGAGGCGATAGTGGGCCTAGCCCGCAATAAGGACGAACGAGCAGTTGAGCCTTTGATAAAGTACCTTGATTGCTAGATAAGATTA
>JBBSIX010000108.1:0-9722 GCA_038231875.1 Chloroflexia bacterium
GCACAGCAGGGAAACAGGGAGGGACAGCGCCCTCCGACGAGTCCCTCGCCGACGAGCCTACTGAGGAACACGTACAGGCTGACATCTCGGATGAGGCGTTCCACCGAGGCGGTAAGAAGTAATGGTCGCTGCAAGTACCCACAAGGGAGAGATACCTCTCCCCTCCTGAACACCCGCGCCGGGCGGTCTGCCTTGCGGACCTTCGGCGCGTCGCTTATAATTGCCCTGTGTGCTACCGGCCTGCCCCTCGGCAGGCCATCTACCGTTGCATGGCCCCTCTATGGCTTGCAACAAGGGAACAAGCAGGACGATTATGGCACAAGAGCAAAACGGCCACATAGCTTCCCGGCGCGGCAACGGCAGTCCGCCAACGGAGCCGCAGACAGGCGAAGGGCAAGCCCGCATCGGCAAGGCCGACCTGCATATGCACACTTCTCTGGGCGACGGCCTGGCGAGCGTGCAACAGATATTCGATTACGTACAGAACTACACCGACCTGGACGTTATCGCCATCACCGACCATGACGATATTCGCGGCGCGTTGCAGGCCCTTGAGCTTATTGAGCGCAAACAGTACCGCTTCCAGGTTATCCCCGGTATCGAGATTACCACACGCAACGGCCATCTATTGGCCCTATTCGTCACCTGCGATTTCCCCATGCTCAAGTCGTTGGAGTGGAGCATGCAGGCCGTCCACGAAGCCGGCGGACTGGCGATTGCCCCTCACCCCCTCTCGTGGCTCACGACTTCGATACGCGAAAAGCAACTTCTGGCGGTTCACAACAGCCGGTACCCGTTCCATGGCATTGAGACATTCAACCCTTCTTATGCCGGGCGCGTAGCCCACGAAAGGGTGAAAGAACTGAACCGCACACTGCTCAAGTTGCCGGAGTTCGGCGGCTCCGACGCGCACGCCAACTCGATGATCGGCAAAGGCTACACTTCCTTCCCCGGCTCCACTATCGAAGACTTGCGCCGGGCGATGGAGGAGCGCACAACTGTGGCGGGCGGCACATTTATGAATCTGCGCGACCACGGCGTGATTGCTGTGCCCAACATGTGGAAAAGCATGATCATGCACCCCTCCTACAAGGTCAAGCGAGCGGTTATAAAGAGGCTCAAAGAGCGCAGGATAGCGAACGACGGGCCGAAGGTCTAGCGGGAACCGTCGTCCATCCGCAGTGTAAGGAGAGCACCGTTGGCCGAAACAGGGATGAACATCGCGCTTGTGTCGCCCTACGACTACGCCAGCCAGGGCGGGGTGACGGACCATATCCGGCATCTGTCCGCCGAGCTAAAGGCGCTGGGCCACCGCACTAAAATACTCGCCCCCTTCTCGACCGACCGGGCCGAGCTACCGGAGGACGTGTATGCCCTGGGCGCCGTTACTCCCATCCCGGCCAACGGATCTATAGCCCGCATTTCCCTCTCCCCCGACCTGGGCCGCACCATCAAGGCTATACTGCGAACCGAGCGCTTCGACATCGTGCATTTGCATGAGCCCCTGGTGCCCGCCGTGCCCTGGTTGGTGCTGCGTAACTCCACAGGTCCCAATATCGGCACCTTCCATGCCTTCGGCGAGTACTCCACTATGTATGCTGTGGGCAGGCCGATCTTGAAGCGCTTTTTCAACAAGCTGGATACTCGCATCGCCGTGTCGCCGGCCGCCTTCGATTTCGTGTCCCAGTATTTCGACGCCGAGTACGAGATCATCCCGAACGCCGTAGACGTAGACCGCTTCAGCCGCCCCCAGGAGCCTGTCGGTTCTATGGGCGACGGCAGGCCCACCGTATTGTTCGTGGGACGGTACGAGGAACCACGCAAGGGCCTACGCTGGCTGTTGCAGGCCGCCTCGATTGTCGAGCCTTACTTCCCCGACCTGCGTATCGTGGTGGCCGGCAAAGGCGACCCTGAAGCGATGGCCGAATGGCTCCCCTTGCGCGACTGGACACGGCCCGGTCGCACCGTCTACCGCTCGCCCGGCACGGCGTTGGAAGTAGAGTTCACCGGCTTCGTATCGGAGGCCGACTTGCCGCGCTACTATCAGTGGTGCGATGTATACTGCGCGCCCTCCACAGGCGGGGAGAGCTTCGGCATTGTGCTGCTTGAGGCGATGGCCGCAGGCACGCCTGTGCTGGCAAGTCGCATCACCGGCTATGCAAGCGTGCTTACTCACGGGCGGGAAGGCTTCCTGGCCGAACCCAAAGACTCCGCTTCCCTGGCCGCCGGTCTGATACGCATCCTCAGCGACAGCGAGCTTCGCCTCCATATGGGAGAGGCAGGCCGTAGAACCGCCCGGCAGTACGACTGGCCCACCGTAGCGCGGCGCATTCTGACTTGCTATGAGCAGGCACAGGAGGCCCAAAGCCATGCAAGCCCCAAGCGGAGTAGAAGGAGCAGAGCGTTGGAGGCGATCAGGGGCTAGACCAGGCGCATGCAAGGAGAGTTGCGTGCGCGGTCGGGATAAAGCTGACGGAGGAAATCTTTGCTGACACAGTTGCTGCAAAAGTGGGCGCGAGGGATGGCCCGCCGAGCAGCGCAGATATTTATAAAGACCCCGGTAACACCCAATATGCTCACCTTGTTCGGCCTGGTGCTGAATGCAGTGGTGGCGGTGCTGCTGGCAAACGGACACCTGGTGGCGGGGGGCCTGATGATTATATTCGCCGGGCTTTTCGACTTGCTCGATGGGGCGCTCGCCAAGATTACGGATCGGGTGAGCGAGTTCGGCGCGTTCCTCGACTCTGTTGTAGATCGCTATTCGGAGGCCGCGATCCTGCTCGGTTTGCTGCTCTACTACTACTGGCAACCCGGCCCAGGCAACCTGACCGAGATTTTGCTGATTTACACCATCCTGTTCGGCTCGATGATGATCAGCTACGCGCGGGCGCGGGCGGGGGCGCTGCGTATCAGTAACGAAGTAGGCATTATGGCGCGTCCTGAGCGTATCGCTCTATTGGCCGTGGGGCTGATCTTCCAAACGGTGCTGCTATTGCCCGTACTGTGGGTGCTGGCCGTCGGCACGCAGATCACCGCTATCCAGCGCATCGTGCATGTTTGGCAAGTGACCGCCGGGCAGAAAGAGAGCAAGTAGAGGCTAACTCTTGCGCCTGAACAGGCGTGCCCAGAAAGAGGGACGCGGCTCCGAGCCGGTGGCTTCATCGGTTGCATCGGGGAGAAGCGGCAAAGGGCCGGGCTGGTCGGCCTGGGCCGGAGTGGGCTTCTTCAGCCAGTCGTCGCTAGCCAGCGGGGGAGGCGGGTGTTGCAAAGTCGGTATCAGCGACGACAGATCCAGCCCCACCCGCTCGCCTGAACCGGTAGCTGGCCCCAAACCTTCTACTCTGAACTCGGCCACCACCGAGCGCAGGCGCAGCACCTCGGCCTGCAAATCGGCCCGCTCTCGGCGCATCCGGTCGGCCCATTCGTCCCACATCCGCTCGGTAGCGCGCAAGCCCGCCACATTGAACTCCAGCGTCCGACCCGTCTTGTACAGCTTGAACGCCTTGTACTTCATCACCGCATACATAGAACGATAAGAAGCAAGGTCCTGCACAAGGGCGTCGAGGCGGCGGGCCGTTTCCAGCTCGCCCTGGGTTGCGACGCTGTTTATCCTCTCCACTTGTAAAGAGGCGTCCAGGTAGCCCAGCCCAGACAGCAGCACTGTACGCAGCCCGTCCTCCGGCTCCCATTCCTGAGCCTGCACAACGCCCAGTATAGCCTCATACTGTTCGCGCAACAACTCGATCTGCACAGTCACCGTGTCGGCGGCATCCAGCACAGGTATAGACTCGACCATGGGACGCTGTTTACTAGACAGCGCACCGCTTTCGCCCATATATTGGGCGCCTTCGGAGTGGTAGCTTTCCGAACTGTCAGGCATCACGGCCCTCTGCGTAAAGTTAGAGAAAGAGAACGGACTCTCTCTTTGAAAATCAGCCGGGGATAAGCGGTGTAAACCTTCTACTACATATACCACTTTGCAGGCCGCAACGGTTCACCAAACGGCACTTATCTATACCAATTTTAGAGAGATGCCGCAAGGTCGGCCTGCACATGCGCCTGCACAAGCTCAGGGTTGAGCGAGCGGCGGCGCGAGTTCGGCTCCTCCGCCACCTTCAACTGCCCACAAGCGGCGGCTATGTCCTGCCCGCGCTCGATTCGCACCGTAGTGGAGATGCCCGCATCCTCCACAATCTTCTGGAAGGCGAACACCCTCTCTCGCGGCGTAGCCTCCATGCCCGTGCCCGGTACGGGGTTGAGCGGTATCAGGTTCACATGGCAGAGCATTCCCCGCAGCAGTTCGGCCAGTTCACGAGCAAGCTCCAGGCTGTCGTTTGTGCCGCTTATTAACACATACTCGAAAGTAATGCGGCGCTTGGTAGAGGCGGTGTAGGTTCGGCAGGCGGCTACCAGTTCTTCCACGCCATAGCGCCGGTTCATCGGCACGAGCGCGCTCCTGAGCGCATCGTTGGGCGCATGCAGCGACACCGCCAGGTTCACCGCTATCTCCTCCTGAGACATACGCTTTATCTGCGGAACCACGCCCACCGTGCTTACCGTCAGCCTGCGTGCGCCCATGCCCAGGCCCTGCGGCGCATTGAGCATACGTATCGCCCCCCACAGATTGTTGTAGTTCACCAACGGCTCGCCCATGCCCATGAATACGACGTTGGTTATGGCCTTTATCTCGACAGCGGGGCCGGCGGGCTGCTGCGAACCGTCGGCATGCCACCGCTCCGGGTCAGCCGGACGGCTCGACAGCGAGGCTTTCTCGCCCTGGTAGCGAGGGCGCTGCTTGGAAGGGGGAAGCGCGGTGTGCGGGTGAAGGCGCAGCCAACGGTTGAACCACAGCGCCTGCTCGAGTATCTCGCCCGTCGTGAGGTTGCGGGTGAAGCCCATCTGCCCGGTGGCGCAAAAAGAGCAGGCCATAGCACAGCCCACCTGCGAGGAAACGCACACGGTGGCCCGGTCGTAGTAGAGCATCAGCACGGCCTCTACCGTGCTGCCGTCGCGCAGCCGAAGCAGAACTTTGCGTGTCCAGCCGTCCGATGAGATTTTCTGCGCCGTCAACTGCGCCGAGCCGATCTTGAACTCGGAAGCAAGCCGCTCGCGAAGGGGCAAGGGCAGGTTGGTCATCTGCTCGAACTCGGTAACAAGCTCCTTGTACAACCAGTTCAACAGCTGTTTGGCCCGAAAAGCAGGCTCACCCCACTCTGTCATGAGCGCGGAGAGTTGCTCAGGCGCGAGGTCATAGATGTTGCCCCGCACGTCGCGGTCCTGTAGAGTAAGGGGCTGTGAAGTTGTGCCGGCGATGCTCATAGGGTAATTATACCAGGTCGCGGACCTTGCGCCCTGCCTGGATACAAAAAAGCACAAGCACCACGCGGGGGTCCTTGTGCTTTTTTGCGTATCAAGCGTTGTGCTTTATCGCCTGCGACCGGAGCCGGAGGCCAGGCCGATCAGGTAGAGCAGGTTGAGCAGCGACACAGCCAGCCCTGCCACATAGGTGAAGGCGGCGGCGGTCAGCACCGACTTGGCTTGCGAATGCTCGGTGCGGTCCACCAACCCTGTGCTTGTGAGCAGCTTCATGGCGCGGTTGCTGGCGTCAAGCTCGACGGGCAAAGTAACCAAAGCAAACAAGGTGCTCAGGGCAAAGGCCCCAACACCCAGCCAGAGCAGGCCGCTTATGTGCATAAAAAGGCCCAGGAATATCATAAAGAAGGCCAGTTGCGAACCCAGGTTGGCGGCAGGCACAATGGCCGAGCGAGCGCGCATCAAAGTGTAACCCTGTGCGTCCTGGATCGCGTGACCGGCTTCGTGGGCAGCCACGGCAATGGCGGCCACCGATGCGCTGCCGTACACATCGGGCGACAAACGCAGCACCTTCTCGCGCGGATCATAGTGGTCGTCCAGGTTGGGTGTAGCCCCCGACGAGAGAGCAAAAGCCCCAGGGTGGGTCGGCTCGATAGGTATGTAGGCCAGGCCAGCGCTGTCCAGCACGCGGCGGGCGGCCTGCGCGCCTGTTATACGCTGCATATTAGGGATCTTCGAGGCCTTCTGAAAGGCGTTCTTGACCCACCACTGGGCCAGCATCGCCAAGGCAAAGCCGGGCAGCAGCACGAAGAAGATATATTTTGGATCAAAGTAAAACATGCTTGTGTTTCTCCTAACAAGGCGGCATGCGACCTGCTTGCCGCAATCGCTCACGGTGTCTACTATATTATACGCAATTTAGGGGCTGTTCGTCACAGTTTTGCGCTGGGTAACAACCCGTCGCTTCAAGAGAGCCGGCGAGACAGCGAGAACGGGGCCAGGCTGAACAACGGCTCCTCGCCCAGGGAAAGCGCCGCCAGCAGTTCGCCTATCAAGATGCCGAACTTGAAGCCGTGCCCCGAAAAGCCCGCGCCGATTACCACGTTGCTATGGGCAGGCAGATGGTCCAGGATGAAATCTTCGTCGGGGGTCATAGCATACATGCACACGCGGGAAAGACGCACCCTGCCGGCGGCAGTCCCCGGCATGTAGCGGCGCATCAAAGAAACGACCTGCTCGGTAAAATCGGGGTCCGGCATTTCCGGCACGTTGGGGTCCACGAGGGGGCCGGGCAGATGGATCGAGGCTTTGAGGAGGCCGTTTTGGTCGAGGGGGAAGCCGTAGAAGTCGTGGTCCAGGTTCAAGTAGACCGGGAAGTTGCCCGGCGCGAACTGCTCGCCCAGCCCCTCCAGGTACACCACCTGTTGCTTGTTGGCCGTCACCGGCAAGGAGGCCCCCAGTCCCGCCGGCAAGGTGGAGGCCCACGCTCCCAACGCCAGGACAACCCGCTCGGCCTCTATCCGCTCGCCGTTTTGCAGCAGCAGCTTCAGACCGCGTGCCTCGGAATGGAGGGCCTCGACACCCGCGCCCTCGCGTATCTCCCCGCCCAACTGCCTCACCCTGCGGGCAAGCGCGGCCACACAGTCCGAGGCCCGCAAGAAGCCGCCATCAGGGTTGATGGTGGCGTAGCTAATATCGGAGCCGGCAAACTGTGGGTACTCGCGGCACAACTGCTCAGGGCTTACCTCGCGCACCGGCAGGCCCAGGCGGGAGAGAGTCCTATAGGAGGCACGAGCGTGAGGGGCGTCGCCCCTACCCCACGTTACTACGCCACAGTTGACGTAGAGGCCGGCCCACGTCTCCCGCTCCAGCGCCCGCCAAAGCTCAATGGCCTGCCCCACCATGAGCGCATACATCTCGCTCTCGCCATACTCGTAGCGGATCGCCTTGCTGGTGTCGGTAGAAGCCGCACGCTCGTGCCCGACGGCATGCTTCTCCAACACTACTACCCGCGAAACCCCACGCTGCAAGAGGGCGTAGGCAGTGGACAGGCCCATCACACCCCCGCCTACCACTGCCGTTTCAAACATAGCCGCCGCTCCGGTTTAGACTTACCTGTTCGCGTGCAGAGGTGTGCCCAGCACCTGCGCGAAGGCGGTTTCGGCAACAGCTTCGGGCATCGTGGGGTGGGCATGGATGGTGTGGGACAACTCTTCGGCGGTGATGCCCTGCTGTACGGCCAGGGTACACTCAGCTATCACGTCCGAGGCGTGCGCGCCCAGTATCTGCATGCCCAGGATGACCCCTGAGCCGGGATCGCACACCATCTTCACCAGGCCGTCCGGCTCGCCGATGGCCTGCGCCCTTCCCAGCGCCGCGAAAGGAAACTTGGTCACTTTGACGGGTATACCCCGGTCCTTCGCTTCCTGCTCCATCATGCCGACCGAGGCTATCTCCGGTATGGTGAATACCACGTCCGGTATCGCACCGTAGTCGGCTGCTCTATAGTGTCCAGTGATGTTGTCCAGAGCCACCTCGCCCTCGTAGGAGGCCACGTGCGCCAGCATCGCGCTCGGCACCACATCGCCAATCGCGTACACGCCGTCCACCTGGGTTCTCATCCGCTCGTCTACCGGGATGTAACCCCCTTGCGTTTGTAAGCCAAGCTCGTTGAGGCCCAAATTGTGGGTGTAAGGATAGCGGCCCTTCGCCCACAGCAGATGGGTGACATCCCGCTTCTCCTCGGCCCCGGAGTCGGCGTTCTTGAGGGTCACTTTGAGGCCCTTGCCCCCCTCGCCTTCCTCTATCTTGGTCACGTCGGTGCGAGCGATTATCTCGATTCCCTGCCCTTTGGCGATCTGAGTGAAGCGGCGGGCGATCTCCTCGTCCATCAACCGCAGCACGCGAGGTGAGGTTACAACCACAGTTACTTTGCAGCCATATGCGTTGAAGATCGAGGCGAACTCCATCCCCACGATGCCTCCGCCCACGATGATAATGCTTTCGGGCATGGTGGGTATTTTCTGCATAGTCCGGTCGACGTCCAGGATGTCGTCGGAGGTGATCACGCCGGGCAGGTCGCCGCCCTCTACGTCGGTGGGCAGCACAGTGCCGGAGCCTGTGGCGATGATGATGTTGCGGGTGCGTACTTCTCGCTCATCCACCTGTATCGTGCGGGGCGAGGTGAGCGTGCCGTGACCGCTGATCACCTCTACCTTGCGCGATTTCATCAGGCCCGTCAAGCCGTTGGTAAGACCCTCGACCACCTTGTCCTTGCGCTTTACCGTTCCCGGCCAATCAACACGCACCTGTCCCTCAAGGTCGAGGCCGTACTTTTCGGCGTGACGCATCTGGAGCATAAGCTCGGCGGTCTTGACCATCGCCTTGGAAGGGATACAGCCCCTTAGCAAGCAGGTTCCACCCAGGCGGCGGTCCTTCTCGATGATGGCGATGCGTGCGCCTTTTAGAGCGCCGTACAGCGCGGCCACGTAGCCGCCCGGCCCGGCCCCCACTATGGTTATGTCGTACTCTGTGTTGTTTTGCTCGTCTGACATTGCCTTCCTCTCAGTTATGTTATTTTTCGATGTGTGTGCTTATCCCAAGTAATCACGGCCTTTAGACCACCACCAACAATGAAAGTGGGGACACCCGCCCCCGCTTCGCTCATCCCCGTCAGGATGAATTGGGCATCGCCCAAGAACCACCCCTGCACCCCCTTATTTTCACAGCAGCCTACTCTAAACTATATCAGTTACCGGCGCAAGAGCCAATCTTCCGATGCATATTTTTTGGCTGCCAACCTTTCTGCGGCAGTCGCTTCTATCGGCGACAACTCGCCCGACTCAAGGCTGATCGCCAGCCTCCGCTCGAAGGCGGGGCGCAAAACCTCTACCACGGCTTGAGGGGATATGTCGTGCCCAAGCTCGTGCCGCAACGAGGTCATGCGTGTGGGCAGCTTCAGGCGGGCGCGCGCTCGGCCTGCTTCAGTGGCATACGCAAAAACCGACACCCAGGCGTCCCAGTCTATATCGAGCAGGATGGAGCCGTGCTGCAAAATCGCCCCGCCACGCCGCGCCTGTGCGCTGCCCACCAGCTTCTTGCCCCCGGCAGTCAGTTCATACGCCGAGGACGCATCGAAGCAGACCGCGCCACGCCCCCAGTCCTCCCCTTCCTCCAACATCCGGCTGCGTCCTGAGGCCACAGGCGACCGCAGCAGGGCGCGATTGGGTTGGGTCAAAGATAATTCCGCCAAGCCCAACGCACTCAGGCCGTCCACCAGGGCAGCGCTGATCTTGCGATACGACTCGATCACCCCGCCCGACACGCGGGGGTCGTTCTCCCTCGCTACTACCGAGTATGTAAGCTCGTGTTGGTGCAGGACGGCCCGCCCGCCCGTGAGCCTCCTCACC
>JBBSIX010000109.1:0-9638 GCA_038231875.1 Chloroflexia bacterium
AGGGTCTGTAAAAGAATAACTTTTCAGGCCATACTGGAGATGGCCCAACTCAATTTGCACACGCATGGTAGCTGTCCCAATTGGAATTGTACGATCCGACCTCGGCGAGCGGCATGGCTCGCTTCAGCAGTATGAAAGGTTATTCTTTTACAGGCCCTTAGCGCGGTGCGTGTCGGCTACTACCTCGCCATTGAAGATGATCCTGATCTGCTTGGGGCTGCTTTCCAGGCGCGGCGGCCTGGGATAGTCCCATACCGACTCTTCGCCTGGGGCGGTCGGCTCTTTGGTGGGGCGCATAGTCTTGTACCTCCTTCATCTATGCTACGCCCTGCATCCGCCGAGGGATTGTATCTTTTGGGATATGTGGCCTAAAGCTTTGCTCACACGAACATCTTCGTCAGCCACCTGTTGAGCGGCTTGAACCGGGAGTGTGGCGGCTCCCCACACAATAGCGACCGGATGCCGGCCCCCAGTGCCTCGGTCAACTGCCTGCCACGCTCGCGGCTGGTGCCGACGTAACGCTGAGGGTCGAGAGGCGCACCGATCCTCACGGTGAGGGTCTTACGCAGCCAAAGCTCCTTCGTGCCCGTAATGCCCACGGGCAGCATCGGCACGCTGGTGATCACGCTCACGTATGCGGCCCCACGTTGCAAGGGAAGTAGTTCGCCTTCGTGCGCGGCGATTGTGCCGCCCTCTGGGAAGACCAGGAGCGACCCACCCCGCCGCAGCACGTCAACGGCTCGGTCCAACGCCTGCCTGGGCTTGCCGGGGTCCAACGCCACCAGGATTTGCAGCCAATTCACTATGCGGGTACGGAGGGCCGAGGCAAGGGCGGGGTGCAGGCCCAGAGCGTAGATGCGGGGCTCGACCGGCAAGAACAGCATGATGAGGAAAGGGTCGGCCCAGCCCAGGTGGTTCGGGCAGATGATCGCCTGCGTAGTCGGCACGTGCTCCAAGCCGGTTATCCGCACCCGGAAGAACAGCCGAAACAGCAGGCGCAGAAAGAGCCGAAACGCCCGCAGGGGCCACCGCGCCGTGCGGGCGTTGCCCTCCTGGGGGCTGAGTTGGGGCAGCGGGGCAGACGCTTCCACAGCTAAAACAGCCCCGTCAGCCATTTGCCGAGCAGCCTGACCCTGGGAGGCACGCCGGCGCCCCGCAGGAGGGCGCGCATCTCGGTGTCCAGGCGAACGGTCATGTTATAGATATTGGAGCGCACATCGCGCTTGAAGTCGCCCGGCGCAAGGGGCAGACCGATACGCAAGGTGAGTTTGCGGCGCAGCCAAAGCTCCTGCGTGCCGGTCAAGCCCACCGGCAGCAACGGCACGCCGGATGCCTGGCTGAGGTGAGCGGCCCCCTGCTGAAGCCGGCAAAGTCGGCCCTCTTCGCTGCCGAGCTTGCCTTCGGGGAAGATAAGCAGTGAGCCGCCCCGCCGCAGCGCTTCCTTCATGGTGCGGACCGCCTCCAGCGGTCTGCCTCTGTCCAGCGCCACCATTATCCCCAGCGCCTCGATCACCCACCGCCGCAGACCCGAAAGTTCCTTCACCTGACGTTCGCCGAGCACGTAGATACGCGGCTCAACAGGCATGTACAGCAGCGCCAGGAAAGTATCGGCCCACCCAAGATGGTTGGCGCAGATAATAGCTTGCCCGGCGGGCACATTTTCCAACCCAATCGCCTCTACGTTGAAAACAGCCCCAAACAAGACGCGGCACAATTGCCTGAACGCCCGCAGAGCGACTGATGCCGAACCCATATCGCGTATGCCGGCCCCTTTCGGCCCCGGCAGCGCCTGCAATACACCCATCTCCCGCTTGTCCTCCATCGCCATTCCCCCTCTATGCCTCGTCCACAAACTGCTCCGCCTTCACGGTCCTGAGGAGGAGCGCAGATAGCAGGGTCATCAGGCCGGCGAAGATGAAGGCCCAACGGTAAGCCTGGTCAAGGCCCACCAGGGGCTTGGCTACGTCCACCAGTAAGCCGGCCACCACCGAGCCGAGCGGTTGGGCGAAAGAAAAGACCGACGACCCCAGGCCGATAAACTCGGCCACACGCTTGCGCGGCACAAGATCAGCCAGCATCGGATTGATCAACGACATCGCCGAGTTGCCGACGCCTATAAACGCCAGCACAACCACCCCTTGCAGCAGCGTCACACTCTGCGAGCCGGCAAGGGCCACTACTCCGAAGATAATCAGGCCCAATGTCATCGCAGATTTCTTGCTGAAGCGGTCGGCAAAGAAGCCCCAGGGCAAGGCAAACACTGCCATCGTCAAGGTAGCGGCGAGCGGCAGCAGGAACGCTTCGCCCTCGCTTGCGCCCAGGACATGTTGGCCGAAGAGTATCATAAAGGGCAGCGCGCCGCCGGTTCCCAACCAGAAGAAAAAGATCGCCGCCGTATACTTCCCCGCTTCGGGATACTGCTTGAGGCTGCTGAGATACCTCCTCAGTCCGGGCCAGGCAACATGTTGGCCCTCTCGATCTTCCTCGCTGATGGGCGGCTCTTTGACCGTGAAAAAGGTGTACGCCCAGGTCAGCAAGAGCAAGGCAACGCTGATCCCGAACACCAGGAACTCGCTCTTGGCGATCAGGAAGAAAGCCATGAGAGCGAATACGATATTGCCCAGCGCGGTGCCCAACCCTACTAAACCGCCCACCCGACCACGCTGCGCCGGCGGGAAAAGATCGGCCATGAGGGCCATGTAGGGGTCCCAGGCGATAGAGAGGAAGAAGGCCGAAACGGTCATGACCGCCAGCATCACCCAGAAAGGCGGGTGAACGGCCAGCAGCATTAGGGCCAGCGCCATCAGCGGTATGCCCACCAGGAAGAACGGCCTGCGCCTACCCAGAGGCGAGCGTGTGCGGTCGCTCAGTCGGCCCACCACAGGCTGCACGAATGCCCCTACAAAAGACCGCTCGTTAGCCAACAAGCCAATGAGCGATGTAGGCAACCCATAACTCTCCAAATAGGGGGGCAAAGCAAAGTTGAACAGGCCGTATACGACGGAGGCCCCCAGGTTCGCCACGCTGTAGCGCAGGGCCAGCCCCAGGTTGAACTTGCCCGCTCCCTCATGTGCGCTCATCGTAGGGGGAGGATGTTGAGCAACTGCGCTGTCCACCCGTGCCTCCCCCGGTTCAACTTGTGTATCCATAAAGCCCTCTGCCTCCACACGCGACCGGCTATCTCCGTTCGGTCTGTGGTCTGTCCCCACTATATCCGATGCGGAGGCGTTTGGCTTCGGTACTCTTACCTGATTCGGAAGTCTTTGTAAAGGACAGAGCTAGGCAATTCTACTTAAGGCTCGCCGAATTGATCGTGTATATGGATAACTGGGCTACTCGTACCGCCGCCCCCCAGGCGAGCCGCGATCAGTTCGGCTGCTTTCTCGCCGCTGATCATGGCCGCGTTCTGGCTGCTTGCCTCCGTGAACTCGGCGGCAAAGTAGAGATTTGGGATGGGCGTGCTGTTGTCCGGCAGGTGGGGGTGGACGCCGGGAGGTTGTGCAAACTGGCCGTAGGGGGTGCGATACAGACGGAGCGGCTTGTAGCTCGATAGTGCCGCGAGCGCCGCTTTGCTGCCCCGGAAAATACGCAGGAGGTCGTTCATCGCCAGGTCAAAAAGGGCTTCTTCGTCGGCGTCGGGTATGCCAAGTATGGTAGCGCTCAACAGGTGCCGGCCGGGAGGCGCATACTCAGGCGCGACGTTGGTTAGCTGGGCGATATTGTTCACCAGGTATCCGGGGTTGGCGTTGAGCGCCAGTTTTTTGTCCCGGTACACAGGCTTACGCCCTGCCCAGTACAGCGTGACGGCGCTGTTTTGACCATCCGGCATTCGCAGCCCAGTCAGCCGGGCCGCTTCGGGGGCGGGCACCGACAGCACCGTCACATCGGCCGGCACTTCCCCACCGTTCGCCAGGCGCACACCCCGCACCGCGCCGTCATCCGACCTCAGTAATTGCCCCACACGCGCTCTCAGTCTAATGCGCCTCTCTCGATGCAGAGGCGCCGCCAACTGATCAGGTATGGCACCGATGCCCTCGGCGGGAACCGCTGCATAGCCTTCCGCCAGCATCTTGAAGTCGAACCTGAAGCACTTGGCGCTGGTCCTTAGATACGGCTCTAAAAATATGCCCCCATAGAAGGGCCGAATAAAGTTTTCGATGTAGGCGCGAGAAAAGCCGCGCCCTCGCAAGTAGCGTAAGGTGCTGGTGTCACTCCCACTCAACACCTGCTCGACGCTCTGCGTTCGCAGTTGCAGGGCCAGGAGGGCAGTGAGCAATTTGTCTAGAGGGGTCACAATGGGGGTGAGGGCAGAGGAGACGGCACTTCCGGGGTCCCGCAAAGGGTCGGCCAACACATAGCGTTGCATGCCTTTGGCGATAACGGCCCCAGGCTCGAAAGCCCGCAGATTAAGTTTTTCATAGTCGAGCAAGCGTTTGGCGGCAGGGTAGGAGGTAAAGAGCGCCTGAAAACCCCGGTCCAGCCGAAAGCCGTCCACCACATCGGTTCGCACTCGCCCCCAACCCCGTCGCCGGCCTCCAGCACAGTCACATCCAGTCCCCGACGCCTGAGTTGCAAAGCGCAAGTCAGCCCGGCCAGTTCCGCCCCTACTACCACTGCTTTCGTCACGAACAACCCCTTCAAACTTATAGCCCAACGCACCAACTACCCCTGTGTACCCCTACTGTATACGACAAGCAAACAAACTTCACAAGCCGCCCGCCTGTGCCGGCGCCGGTACAGGCTCCTCAATCCGAAGCGAGGCGCTTGCTTCGCCGAGGAACACAGCGTACATGACAGCTAGAATGGGCAAGTGGCCCAGCAGTTCCTCAGGAGGGAGGATGGGGATAGTTATGTTGAAGGGAACCCACATGAACAGGATGACTATGCGGGGCAACACACCGGCTATCAACAGCACGCCCACTGTCGCCTCCACTGCGGCGGCGGCATAGATAAACAACTCATCCGAGAACCAGGTGACACCGAGCAGGCGCATGAAGTTGAACTCTGGGTGAATACGGAGGAAGGCCAACGCCAGACCGGGATTGAGCAGCTTTTCGCTGAAGGCCAGCCACAGTATAGAAAGCCCGGTGAACACGCGCATTAGGGGTAGCGCGTGCCTGCTGTACCTCTGCCAAAACACCGCCAATCGTCCGAACAGTCTTCCCTCCGGCCTGAAAAGACCGCGCCCCTTGATCAAGAAGTAGGTCCCAATGCCCGCAAACAACAGCTGCTCTGCGGCCTTGCTCGTCGGAAAAAGTAGAAAGGCCGATATGACCAGCAAGATCAGCACTGCCCCACCCAGCCTCGTCAACCAGCCCGTCACCAGAGTAAAGGCCACAAACAGCTGCACCGCAAGCAAGAGTATGCTCCACCATTCTCCCGGCAACGTCAGCAGAGGCGCCAGCAACCAGCCCTGCACGGTCATATAGACAAGGCTGATAGCCGTCTGGATACCCACCACCGCCTGCACCGCTGAATTGACAGGTTGCAGCCAAGGCGGATTTGGGAAATATGGGTCGCGCACCACTCTCCGCAGCAGCAACAGAGCGGTAAGCGCGAACATAGCCGTCAAGAGCGCCACGAGTACGGGCCAACTGCCCAGCATGTCTTCCCTCAGTGGATAGCCGCTTGAATCGACAAACCACTTTTCGTGTGCCCAGGCCACACGCGGACCAAAGGCCGCCAACCCCACGCCGGCGGCAAGCACAACCAGCCACAGGCGGAGGCTGCGTCTTCCCGTTGCTCTGCCGGTATATTGTCTGTTCATGGTGTCACTCTCGCTAATCTTACGTTCCAAACTGGCAAGGAGTATTGCCTATGCCATAAAATGATAGCACAGATGGGAGAAACCGGATGGGAGAAAGGCAGCTATGGCAACTGAAACCGACACTTTCAAGAACGAGTTGGCGCCGGCCATCGAGCGCTGGCGGGCGAAAGGGCAGAGGGTGGCTATTGCTACGGTGGTGCGGGTAGTGGGCACGGCCCCTCGCCGGGAGGGAGCCAAACTGGCTGCGTCGGAAGCCGGCGAGATAGCCGGCTCGGTGAGTGGCGGCTGCGTGGAAGGCGCTGTGGTCGAGGAGGCGCTCAGGGTGATCCACTCCGGTCAACCTGTGCTCAGAGAGTACGGCATCAGCGCCGATATGCTCACCGACGTGGGGCTTTCCTGCGGGGGCACAATCAGCGTGTTCATCGAGCCGCTCGATTGGTAGCCCAAGACGAAAGCGCGCAGGAGCCGGATAAGCCCGGAGCCTACAGACTGCTGGCAGATTTGCTCAAGGCAGGCAAGCCTGCCGCCCTTGCGACGGTGATAGGCGGGGACCGGGCCGGCGCGAAGATGTTGCTGCCCGGCGAGGGGCCTGCTGTGGGCAGCATCCACCCAGCCGTTGACAAGCAGATAGCCACCGATGCCCGCACCCTGCTGGCCGAAGGACGCAACGAAATGCGCCTCTACAAAGTAGGAGGCGACAGGCTGGAGGTTTTCCTGGAGGTATTCCCCCCACCCAGGCGCCTCGTCATAGTGGGCGCGGTCCATGTGGCGATACCACTGCACCGTATCGCCAAGTTGCTCGGCTACCACGTAACAGTGGTGGACCCGCGCAGCACGCTCGCTACAGCCGAGCGCTTCCCGGAGGCAGACGCTATCCTGGTCGAGTGGCCCGACGACGCCCTCGCCTCGCTGGGGCTGGACGGCGGATCATCGGTTGTGGTGCTCACCCACGACTCGAAGTTTGACCAACCGGCCCTGCTCGCCGCCCTGCGCTCCCCCGCACGCTACATCGGAGCGATAGGCAGCCGCACTACCAACAAGGAGCGCACAGCCGCACTAAAGGAGCAAGGTGTCAGCGACACGGAGATCTCTCGCATCCATGCTCCCATTGGTCTGGACATCGGGGCGCAAACCCCTGCCGAGATCGCCCTGGCGATCATGTCGGAAGTAACGGCTGTGCAGTACGGGCGCGAAGGCGGGTACTTGCGGCTCCGCTAGACCTGCTCCGTCACCGGCAGTCCGGCCACCGAAATCACCAGGCTTTCGGCGGATAGGCGGCGGCGGGCCACCTCGTTGATGATCTCAGGCGTAAGGCTGTTGATAATGTCCGGGTAGCGGGTGATGTAGTCGAAGCCGAGGCCGTAAAGCTCCATCTCCAACAGCGCCCGCGAGATACCCTCGCTCGTTTCGAGGCGCAAAGGCAGTACGCCGGTCATGTATCGCTTGCCGCCGTCAAGTTCAGCTTCGGGGATAAGCTCAGTCCTGATCCGCTCGATCTCGCCTTTGATGGCCGCCACAGCCTGGTTGACGTTGGTAGGGTTGAGGCCGGCCCGTACCGCCCAGGGTCCCGCCCCCAACCCCGCGTCGAACGACGAGCCGGCATAGTAGGCCAGGCCCTGCTCATCGCGCACCGTCTTGCCGAGGCGGCCCATCAGGCCAATGCGCCCCAGCAGCAGGTTCATCAAGTCGAAAGCGTAGTAATCCGGGTCGGTACGGCGCATGGCGATGCGGCCCAACACAAGGTCGTTCTGCGTCTTACCGGCCACAGCGTGGAACTCCCGCTCCTCCCCTTCCGGCTGCTCCACATCGGGGATTGTGTACGGTTCTACCTCGCCTTCCACCCGCCAGCCGCCGAACAAGTCCTGCGCCTGCCCCACTATCTCGCCTGGCTGCACGTCTCCCACCACTACCAGGATCGTGCGGTCGGGGCGAAAATAGTTGCGGTAGAACGCCTCCATATCGTCGCGCTCGATGTTGTCGAGGGTATGGAGGAAGCCGCTCGTCCTGTAGTGGAACGGGTGCGAAGGTGGGTAGAGTCTCTGTCGGAACGCCAGGTCAGACACCGAGCCGGTGTCGGTCTCCATCTCAGCGAGGCCGGTGCGTATCTGCTCGCGCAGTTTGGCTATCTCGTCCTGCGGGAACGACGGGTGCAAGGCCACCTCAGCGATTGTCTCGAACAGGAAGGCGGTGTCCTCGCTGAGCGCTCTGCCGCCCACCTCCATAAGAGTCTGCCCGGAGTCCACGCCGACAGACACGCCCCTGCCCTCAGTGTCCTCGTTCAGTTGATCGAAACTACGCTGCTCGGTGCCCCGGCGCATCGCCTTGGATGTGAACGCCGCCAGGCCCGCCTTGTCGGGCGGGTCGTACATGGCCCCGCCCTTCACCGACAGGCGCGCCGTCAAGGAGGGTGTAGTGGTGTTGATGTAGACCAGCACCGTCATGCCATTGTCCAGCACGCGACGGGTCACGGTATCCGGGCCGAGGCCCCTGGTTGCCCTGTTCGCCAAAGTGGTCATACGTTGCTCTCCATTCCAGCCGTTTTAGTCGCTTCGTCAGCCGGTTCTTCATCGGACGGTATGTACCAGCCGACGGTACGGTTCTCTTGCGTAAGATAGAGGCGCGCCACTCGCTGCACTTCATCGGGGGTCACGGCTGCCAGTTTGTCGAGCGCCTCGTCGTACATGCCGGCCGTGTTGATGCTCTCAAGGAAGCCCAGCATGTAGGCCTGGTTCGACACGCTGTTGCCTGAGTAAATAAACTGGGCCCGCGACTGGCGCACCGCTTTGTCGAGTTCGTCTTGCGGAACATCCCCCTCCTGCAACTTGCGAACTTCCTCCATGAGCGCCGCTTCTATCCTGCGGAGCGCGCCTTCCGGGTCGTCGGTCGGCCTGGCGCTCGCCCCAAGCGAAAATAGAAAAGGGTCTTTGTGCAGTGAGAAGTAAGAGCCTGCGCCCGCCGCGATCTCGGTCGCCACGAGGCTGCGGTACAACCGAGCCGAACGGCCCATACCGCCGCCGAAGCCCAGAGGCTTGGCCCCGGAAAGTAGAGCGTCGGCCACCATCAAAGGGTAAATATCGGGGTGAGAGGCGGACGGCGCGTGGTACACCACCTGAAGCTCCGCCGTCGCTCCGGGGTGGCGCACTACTACGCGCCGCTCGCCCTTCTGCTCCGGCTCCACCCCGCGCACCATCGGCACGGCGGGAGCGGGCTTGTAGCCGCCGAAGGCAGCCTCCAGCTTGCCGATCAATTCGTCCGTGCTGAAGTCACCCACGCACACCACAGTGGCATTGTTCGGCGCATAGTAGGTCTTGTAGTGGTTGTACAGGTCGTCGCGGGTCATAGTGAGCAGGTCCGACTTCCACCCAATGATGCCGTTGCCGTAGGGGTGAACCTTGAAGGCCGCAGCCGACACTTCCTCGCCGAGCATATAGTCGGGGTCGTTTTCGTGCCCCTCGCGCTCGGAGATGATCACAGTGCGCTCGGAGGCCACCTCTGCGGGGTCGAACAGAGAATTGCCCATGCGGTCGGCTTCAATGCCGATAGCCAGGTCGAGCCGGTCGGCGGGCAGCGTCTCGAAGTAGGCGGTCCAGTCGTCCGAGGTAAAGGCGTTAAGGGTTCCGCCGTTCTCGGCCACCATCTGCATGATCCGGCCCTTGCCCAGCGTTTCGGTGCCCTTGAACATCATATGCTCGACCCAGTGAGAAACGCCCGTGATGCCCACATGCTCGTTCCTCGCGCCCACCTGGTACCAGACCCAGAATGACACAACAGGGGCCGCATGTACCTCCTTGCTGATCAGCGTAAGGCCGTTGGGGAAGCTGTGTCGCCTGAAGCCGGCCCCGCTCCCACTCCGCTCCTCGACCTCCCCTGA
>JBBSIX010000110.1:0-9618 GCA_038231875.1 Chloroflexia bacterium
CCCGACCAGGCGACAGCAGCCGCTCCGGGAGGCAGCGAAGGTATATCCTCGCCGCCGGGCACTACCCAGGGTGTGCCGCCGACAGCCGGGATGATACGCAGGTTGCCCCTGGCGACCGGCGCGCCGAAGCGCTCACCGCCTACGTAAGCGATAAAGTGGCCGTCGGGCGACCAGAACGGCGGGGAGAACGCGCCCACCGCGATGCGGCGCAGGTTAGAGCCGTCGGGGTTGACGGTGTACAGTTCGGCGGCCTCGGTAGTCACGGCCAACTGCTTGCCGTCGGGCCGCCAGGAGGCGAACCAGACGTTGAAGCCGCTGGTGATCTGCTTTTTGTCGCTGCCGTCCAGGCGCATCACAAAGAGGTCGCGTTGCCGCTGTGGGAGTATGTCGCCCACATAGGAGATAAAAGGCGAGGCAGGCGCGGGCGGGGCCGGGTCACTGCGAGGCACGTCGGGTACGGGAGTGGGCATGAGCGGAGCGGGGGCAGGCTGGGTAGCTTGCGCCAGGGCTGCGCCCCCTGCGGCGAGGGAAGCCATCAGGGTAGCAACAGCCATGAACAGCGCCGTTAGAGCCTGAGTACGGTGTTTGAGAGCGAAAAGCATAGAAACCTCCTGGTGATCAGGGCTTTGGAGATAGGACTTGCATAAGACGACGGAGGCGCCGGCAAGCGCAGAGAGATTATATCACAAGACGAGCGGCCCGTGCCTCCAACTCTCCTTTGACTCTCAGGTGGTCGCGTATCGCGGCCCGGCGACGCCTTTTGGCATACATGCGTTGGCGCAAGGAGTTGAGGGGCGGACTTGCGGCGTCCACCAGGGCGTTTACGGTGAACTCGGTGCGATTCGGGCCTGCCGTCTCGTACACGAATCGGTAGATCAGGTGGCTGCCGGTGAGGTATCGGAACGACAGCTCAACATCCTTTTCGTAAAAGAGCAATTCCATCCTGATGGCCCCAATGGGCGTAGGCGTGCCGTCCTTGCGTAGCGCCGAAAGGACCATGACGGAGCCTGGTTCCAGAGCCTGCCCCTCCCAGGTCAGCACGAGATTGGGCAGAGGGTTGCCGTTGAAGTCCCGCGACCAATAGAGAGGGTCGCCCGTATACCGGAACACCTCCGAGATTGGGGCCTGTATATACATCGTATAGGCGTACAGAAGGCGCGCACCGCCCAGGGCCTTCTCCAACAGGCTAGCCAACGTTACTGTCCTTGCCTCTCCAAAGAGGACACCGGACCTTCGCCTACCAGTTGGTCCAGCCGGTTCACCAGGCGCGACAGCACCCCGAAAGCGCGCTCCACAGGCTCAGGCGAGGTCATATCTATGCCGGCCAGCTTGAGGGCTTCCAGAGGAAACAGTGCATCGCCCGCGCTGAGGAACTTTACGTACCGCTCGGCGGCCTCCTGCCCCCCCTGCATCACGCCTTCGGCAAGGGCATTGGCGGCTGAGATGCCGGTGGCATACTGAAAGACGTAGAAATTGCCGAACATGTGGGGGAACTGCGCCCAGGTGATGCCCACACGGGCTTCGTCGAGCGTAACGGCGGGGCCGTATGCCTCGCGGAACAGCTCGGTCAGCCGCTCCGACATGGCATC
Source organism: Chloroflexia bacterium (assembly GCA_038231875.1). GTDB lineage: Bacteria > Chloroflexota > Chloroflexia > QHBQ01 > JADMIH01 > JADMIH01. The sequence continues at coordinate 1,590 of JBBSIX010000110.1, forward strand.
CGCCGTAAGGCTCTCCCCGCGCTCCACCCTCTGGTGAGCGTCAAGCTCGAAGCGGGCCAGGGTGGGCATGATGAAAAAGTAGCGGTGAAAATTGCTCATCGCCTCGGCCAGTACCTCAAGTTCGAAATCGGGGTCGGGATCGTTGGCAAGCAGGTCGGCGCGCACTAACGCCTGGTTGAAGTTTGAGGCAGTCTCGGCCACAAACATCGAGTAACGCGAGTAGATATAGGGCTGGTTTTGCCAGGAGAAGTAGGAGTGCATCGAGTGACCAAGCTCGTGCGCCAGCGTGCTGACCGACTCCAGGGTGTCGTCGTAGTTCATCATTAGGAAGGGGTGCGTGCCGAACGAGCCGTAGGAGAACGCCCCCGACCCTTTACCCTGGTTCGGATAGATGTCCACCCAGCGTTGCTCGTGCAACGCCTTGTGCAGCACGGAAGAATAGTTGTCGCCCAGAGGGGCCATGCCCATGCCGATTATCCCTAGCCCATCGGAGTAGGGTATGTTGCGGCGCGAGCGCACCAGAGGCACGTCTATATCGTAGCCGTGCAACTGCTCCACTCCCAACGCCCGCTTGCGGATGTCGAAGTAGCGATGCCACACCGGGAAGTGCGCCTGCACCGTATCCAGAAGGTTGAAGTAGACCTCCTTGGGGATGTTGCTCTCGCCCAGGGCGGCGTCCAGGGCGCTGCCGTAGTTGCGGGCGCGGGCGTAGAAAACATCCCGCTTAACCTGCCCGGCCAACGTTGCGGCCATTGTGTTCTTAACCGCGATGTAGCCGTCGGCGTATGCTTCCCAGGCGGCTTTGCGTACTTCCCGGTCTTGGCTCGCGATGAGAACGTTGATGTTGCCCTGCGCCACCTCTATATCTTCGCCGTCCTCGCCCTTTATCGTGGCGAACTTCATGTCGGCATCTTCCAGAGCGATGTGGATACGGTACGCGCTGCCCGTCACATCGCCCACCTCGGCCAGCAAACTCTCTACCTCGGCGGAACGCACATGCTCGCGCAGGCGGTTCAGTTTGTCCAAGTAGTGCCGGTAAGGCTCCAGTTCAGGCTCCTGCCCCACCATCGCCTGCAACTTGTCGGGGTCAAGGGCCAGGATTTCCGGCTCGTAGTAGGCAACGGCGGCGGAGGCACGAGACATCAGCCCCTCTGCCTGGTCGCTGCGGGCCAGGTACGCCTGTTCGCCGGTGTCGCTGGTAAGTTGCATATTCCCGTACAACAGTATACGCTCGACCTCGGAAAGGAGCTCATCGCGCGCCTGCAACGCCTCCAAGAGCGCACACGGAGAGTCGCCCAACTTCTCCCGGAAGCGGCCCATCCCCGCCAACGAAGCGGTGGCCTCATTGTAAGCCGCTTCCCACCCCTCGTCGGAGGGGAACACACTCTTTATGTCCCAGGTTACTTCTTCCGGTACTTCGCTACGCTTGGGTAAAGGTTTCGCCACTGCTTTTCTCCTACACATCTTCATAAGGAACAGGCAAAACAGAGCGCCGATGCCATATCGGAACTCGCTTTGCCCGTGCCCCGGTTAGCCACGCTCGTTCGCCAGCTTGACCGCCATCTGAGCGGCTTCGTCGAGGGTTTCTGCGGCGGGGAGGTTGGCCTCTTTGAGTATTTGGCGCCCCTCCTCGGCATTGGTTCCCACCAGGCGCACCACCATCGGTACGTCGGGCTTGAGCACATCGAGCACCTTGACGATACCTTTGGCAACCACATCGCCCCGCGTGATGCCGCCGAAGATGTTGAACATAACGGCTTTCACATTGGGGTCGCTCAGGATGATACGCAAGGCCGCCTCCACCTTGTCCTCGCGCGCCCCGCCCCCGATGTCCAGGAAGTTGGCCGGCGTGCCGCCGTACTCCTTTACCGTATCCATCGTCGCCATCGCCAGACCCGCACCGTTCACCATGCAGCCGATATTGCCGTCCAACTGTACGAATGATATGCCCGCCGCCCGCGCCTGCTGCTCCGACTCCTCCTCGGCTGCGCTGTCGCGCAACTCCTCCGCCCAGTTCTGGCGGAACATGGCGTTTTCGTCCAACTCCATCTTGGCGTCAATCGCCAGCAAGCGGTCGTCAGTGGTCAGCACCAGAGGGTTGATCTCGGCCAGCGATGCGTCATGGTCAATCAGCACCTGCACTAAGGCCTTCGCCAACTTGGTAAACTCGGTCAGGTGGTCGCCCAACTGCATGCCGAAAGCAAGTTCGCGAGCCTGGAAGTCGAGCATGCCCATGCGAGGGTCCACGTACACCTTGATCAGGGCTTCGGGGTTCTCCCGGGCCACCTGCTCGATCTCTACCCCGCCCTCGGCGCTGCCCATCACCACGATAGAGTGCGTGCCCCGGTCCACCGTTGCGCCCAGATAGTACTCTTTAGCGATGTCGGCGGCGTCGGCTATCAGCACGCGCTTGACCTCCTCGCCCTTCGGGTTCTGCTCGTTCTTGAGCACCTTGCCGAGTATATCCTGGGCGTTCTTGCGCGCGGCCTCTATATCTTTGGAGAACTTAACGCCTCCTGCCTTGCCGCGCCCGCCCATCATCACCTGCGCTTTGACCATCACCGGCGGGCCAAGCCGCTCGGCAATCGCCACCGCCTCGTCAACCGTGCCGGCGACCTGCCCCTCGTTGACGGGCACGCCGTACTTGGCAAGCACTTCTTTAGCCTGGTACTCGTGGAGTTTCATGTCGGAAGTCCCCTCTCGTTTTTCAATTTCTCATTATGAAAGTTCGCTGTAAGCGGTCAGACTTGGGGTGCAAGGATGAAACGATGCTAAACGCAAAGACGCAAAGACACAAAGGACGACACAAAGATTTTTAGGATTGCTTTACATAGCAAGTTTCCTTACTTGCCAACTGCCTCTCCCCCATGTCGGCCATTCTTGACCGGCCTCTGAACAACAAAAATCTTTGCGTCTTTGCGTTTCCGTCTTAAGCGGTGGGTTTCTACATGCTAAGATCCAATTTCCTCAACCCTAAGTCTGAACACGTACAGTTCGCTTTGTTCTTCTGATAAGCGGTGGGATTATAACATATTTTGGAGAGGGCGACCCTGGGGGCAAAGAGGGTTGGGTGTTCAGGATTAGAGTTGCATGCGAGAATCGCATGTGGGGATTTGGGGTAGAACTCCCACACTGAACACCAACAAATAGTGCTATAATAGGGGACAGGTCGAGCGAGCTTTGTACAAAGCTTGCTTACAGTGAAAGCCGACATTTGTGGCTACGGCGGCACGGCTCTTGAGGACATGTAACAACGACGTTACCTTATGAACATGAATACCGCACTTCGCAACAACTGCCCCAGGTGCGGGGCGCCTATACAGGTTGGGCAAACAGAGTGCTCGCGTTGTGGCCTGCTGCTCAACTGGGCTACCCCTGCCGCTAGAGCTATCGCAGCCTTCTCGCAGGCCGGGGTATCTGCTGCTGCACCACCTCTGCCGGAAATGCCTCCAGTCCTGCCGGCGACGCAAAACCGGCTGCTGCCTACGGGTTTGGCTCTGCTGGCAGCACTGGTGCTGGCCATCGCCTTGACGCTGATAGAAAGAAACGGCACGGGAAGCGGCGGGGTCCAACCCGGCCAAGATACTCAGTCCCCGACGGCTACTCAGCCTGTGGTTGCAGTTGAGACTTTTGCAACGGCCTATGCAACGCCCACCGCTTTCGCCGTTTCCACTGTTGCGCCCACTGCAATAGTCCCCCTAGCCACAGACACGCCGTTGTTCACTCAGGCGCCTGCGACGGGTACGGCCACCGAGCAGCCGTTGTTCACAGCTGCGCCCCCCACCGACACTCCTATTCCGCCCGCGACCGACACTGCTGTGCCGTCTACAGCCGTGCCCTCAACCCCAACGCCGGAGCCGCCTCTGCCCACCGATACGCCTACGCCTTCGCCTACGCCTCTCCCCACTGCAACGCCTGCGCCGCCTGTGCCTCCTGTGGTGGGCACAACTAAGAGCCTGGCAGGTTGGCAGATGCAGATCGCCGGCATAGATACGGCAGAGCAGGTGGTAAACCCTGGGGCGCAACAGATATATAGGCCCAGCCAGGGCGAGGTTTTCCGGCTGATACGTGTTGACGCAACGAACAATTCGGGCGCAGCGCGTTCGCTGGGAGCCACCACCGATTTTGTGCTGAAAGACGACCTGGGCAGGCTGTACACCGAACTGTCCGACCACGGTAAGGCGCAAGGCTGGCGCGAGATAGCCGGGATTCAAGGGTTCAGCAGTCTGGATGCGGCAGTGCCTCCTGGGGGCCGGACTTCCACGCTGCTGGTGTTCAGCATGCCCGCAGACGTACAACCCGCCCAGCTTGTAGGCCGCATCATCGTGGGTAAAGGCGTATCGCCCGACGGGCAGGTAGTGTGGAACTTGGGGGAAAGGTAGCCGGCGCGGCCCCTGCCGCGAGGATTACCGGCTTACACATGCAGAACCTCTGCCTGAAAGCCGCAGTCTCAGCCCGACGTTTCCTGTATGCACCGGACAAAAGTGTGCCACGTAAAGAGGGAGCTTTCACCACCGCTTTGCCGCAACCTCAGGTCTGAATAGTTACCCTACACCGACGCCTTGCGTAGCGTGAGTCAAGTAGACAGCAAGAGGGGCGGTTTTAGAGCCGCCCCTCTTGCTGTCTACTGTAAAGTTGCAGACCGGCCCCTACCGTTCGTGCTCTCCGTACAGCATCTGCCTGATCGTCAGCACGTCCTGGCGCATCTGATTGTCCGACTCGACCAGGCCCTCGATCTTCTCGTATGAGTGCATGGCGGTGGTGTGGTCGCGCTTGCCGAAGTAGGCGGCTATCTGGATGAAAGGCGTCTCGGTTTCCTCGCGCATGAGATACATCGCTATCTGGCGTGGGACCAATACCTCGCGGCTGCGCGAGCCGGTTTTGAGGTCCTCCGGCTCCAGATTGAAGAAGCTCGACACCGTTTCCACGATCCGCTCGTGATTCACCGGGCGGCGGCGAGAGTTGGCTCCCAATTCGTTGAGCGAGGCCGCCGCAAGGTCCACCGTTATCGAAGTGCTGTTTAGCTGTGCATAGGCCACGATCCGGTTCAGTGCGCCTTCCAGTTCGCGTATGTTGCTCTGCACCTTGCGGGCGATATAGTCCAGCACCTCGCCGGGCACGCCCACCGGCATCGTCTCGGCTTTGGCGCGCAGTATGGCCGTCCTTGTCTCCAGGTCGGGGGGTTGTATGTCGGCGATCAAGCCCCACTCAAAGCGCGAGCGCAGCCGTTCTTCCAGGGTGAGGATCGCCTTGGGGGGGCGGTCCGAGGTAAGCACGATCTGTTTGTTGGCCCCGTGCAGGGCATTAAAGGTGTGAAAAAACTCGTCCTGGGTGCTTTCTTTGCCCGCGATGAACTGCACGTCGTCGATAAGCAGTATATCCGCCGTGCGATACATATTGCGGAAATTCTCGTTGCGCTGCTCCCGTATCGCATTGATCAGGTCGTTGGTGAACTTTTCGCTGGTCACATAGAGCACCTTGATGCCGGGGATGCGTTGCATGGCATCGTGGCCTATGGCGTGCAGGAGGTGAGTCTTGCCCAGCCCCACACCCCCGTACAGAAAGAGGGGGTTGTAGCTGAGGGCCGGCTTCTCGGCCACCGCACGGCAGGCCGCATGCGCCAGCTGGTTGCTCTTGCCGACGATAAAGCTGTCGAACAGGTAGCGAGGGTTGAGCATGGCGGCTTCTTCGAGGCTCATCTCGAACTGCACCGCGCCGCTGCGCTTGCCCTGGGGAACCGGAGAGACCTGATTGTGGGATAACCTGCCGGGGCCGCTCATGCCCGAATTGGCGGGAGCGCCGTTGTTGCGGCTCACCAAGTTGGTTACATTATTGGTTACGTTGCCGCCGGCCGTACCGAACCCCTCGGAGGCTGGGTTGGCAGCGTCGCGCCCACCGTATATCTGCTTGGGAGCCGCGCTGCTCTGCGAGCCGTAACCGCCGTTGCCCGCTTTGCCGGCATACGGGTTGGCGACGTTGCCGCCGACCGCCATCGGCAGTTCGCGCACTTCCTTCTCAACGCCCACCCCTTCCAAAGCGTGGATAGAGCGGGTTGCGCCTGCGACGCTTCTAGTGGGGGTTTTCACCTCGAACCTGACCTCCACCTTGTGGCCGAGCACATTGTTCAAAGTCTCCGCGATCTGTTTGCTGAAGCGCTTCTCCAGCCATTCCTTAGCAAAGTTGCTCGGCACCGCGATAACTGCGACGTTATCCTGAAAGTCGGTAATCGAAGTGTTCTTGAGCCAGGTCTGAAAGCTCGGACCCGGAACCTTGACTTGCAACTCTCCCAACGCGGCCTGCCATACTTGCTTGGCGTTCATACGGCCTCTCCTCCAAGAAAAAGTAGTCTCTGTATCCTTCCAGTCAATCTTTCTAGTCGCTTCCGCGATTTAGTGCGCTTTCTTCCGCAACGCTCCGGCTGCGCGCCGGCTGCATACAACTCGGCCCTCTCTACAATCCCACTGACCTACTGACCTACTGATGCCGACCTCTCCCCGAACAGGAGTTCCTCCCCGGTTGCCTGCTCCAATGTCGCCTATCATACCAGCCGGCCTCAAACTAAGCAATACAAATAAGGGCGAATTTCCATAAGACCAGCTTATATCTTAGGCTGAGGCTTTACGCTTTTGCGACGTTATACACACAGGCTGCACATCCCCTTTTCCACTATTGCACATCACTCTGTGCAAACCATCTCCCCAAACTCATCTGCTCCAACATCTGGTGCAACTCATGCGAATACTATACAACATGTTGTGGCCGCTGTCTAGTGGCAGAGGCCAACAATCCACAACTTAGTCGCAACGCGACCGAGTTGGAAAGCCTATAGCGTAGAGTTTCCTGGTGATTCGATTAGCAGGAAAGACCTGCTCAGAGATAGGAGGATCGGAAGTCCCTCTATCTTTACCATCTTGGAGTTGTTGAGAGGGGTAGCTCCAGAGGTGCTGTTAGGATATAACAGCCACCTGTTGAAGTCAAGTGAGAAAGCGGTGCAATTGTGGAAAACTGTTATAAGAAATCGGGAGGTCTAAGGGAGGATGATATTAGCAACAGTCGCTAGAACGGATGTTTGTGGGGCCGTGGCGAGGATAGCAGCATATACTGGGCAAAAGAAAAAGAGCTGAAAACCGTGATGGTTCGCAGCCCTTTACGCTTGTAGGAGCAAGACCTATGCTTCCGTGTCGGCCTCTGCTGTTTCCGGCGCGTCAGCCTCGGCAACCACATCAACTTGCACAGGCTCCGCAGCCTCTTCAATCCCCACCGGCTCTTCTGCTGCTTCTTCAGCCTCGATCAGGTCCGGCTCAAGCATCTCAGGGGCGAACACCTCCGGCTCTTGCGCGTCCTCCAGCGGGGCCTCGGCCACAACTGCTGTGGCGGTCCTGGCTTTAGCGGCTTTGCCGTCCGTACCGGGGCGGTATCGCCGCTCCTTGATGCGAGCAGCCTTGCCGGTGAGACCGCGCAGGTAGTAGAGTTGAGCGCGGCGTACCACGCCACGGCGGGTAACTTCGATCTTCTCGACACGGGGCGAGTGGAGGAGGAAGGTGCGCTCGACACCGATGCCGTGAGAGGCGATGCGACGAACGGTGAAGTTGGCGTTGATGCCGCCACCGCGCCGGCGCATGACAACGCCCTCGAACACCTGGGTGCGCTCTCGGGTTCCCTCAACCACCTTTACGCTCACCCGCACGCTGTCGCCAACGCCAAATTCGGGCACGGAATCTTTGAGCAGTGGGGCCGTGACCGCTAAAATCGCCTGGGTGGGTTTCATTGCTGTGTATTTCTCCCTTTTCCTTGTACTTTTCAAGACCTGTTTGTTTAAGGCACGAACTTGATTATAACACAAGCCTTCCGCCCGCGCAACGTTGATTCGCCCCGTGATTTACCCACATCTGTATGCAGAACAATAAGCGCAACCCCGACTGGTTACGCTCACCACCACTACAGTTTGTCATTCTGAGTAATCATGGCCCTCATGCCACAACCGACAATGAAAATGTGCGCGTCCGTAGGGGCACGGCGCGCCGTGCCC
>JBBSIX010000111.1:0-9590 GCA_038231875.1 Chloroflexia bacterium
ATTTCACGTGGTGTCGGGCGAGTCTGCCTCGCAACTCATAGGCATGACCTTGCCGGTAAGCAAGAAGACCGTGGTGGGCACAGTAGCCTTGACCGGTGCGCCGCTTGTGGAGAACGATGTTGCCCACAGCGCCCACTTCTCCGGTCAGATAGACAAGCAAACCGGCTACACAACTCGCAGGCTGATGTGCGTGCCGCTCAAGGTGCACGGTGAGACCATCGGCGTGTTGGAGGTGGTTGACAAACTGTCGGGGGAGGAGTTCAAGGGCGACGATATAGAGTTGTTGGAGGTGCTGGCGGACGCTGCGGCGATAGCGATTGAAAACGCCCGCCTCTACGAGGAGCAGCGCAGGAAGGCCGAGCAGTTGGAGGCGGCCTACGGTGAACTTCGGGAAGCCCACAGCACTACCCTAAAAACGCTTGCCGGTCTGTTGGACAGCCGCGACGATGCTACTCATGGGCATAGCAGGCGGGTAGTGGCTTTTACGATGAAGTTGGCTAGGGTAATGGGCATCACCGACCGCCACCGGCTCAAGGCTATTGAGCAAGGGGCGCTGCTGCACGATGTCGGCAAAATAGGTATTTCGGATGCCGTGCTACGCAAGCCGGGGCCGCTTACCGAAGAAGAATGGTGCGAGATGCGATGCCACCCCCAGATAGGCTACGAACTGCTGAAGCACCTGGCTTTCCTGCGTGAAACGCTGCCCATTGTGCGCTTCCACCACGAGCACTGGAACGGCAGCGGCTATCCCTTGGGCCTCAAGGGTGAGGAGATCCCGCTCGAAGCACGCATGTTTTCGGTGGTTGATGCCTTTGATGCCATTACATCGAACAGACCCTATGCCTCGGCACGCACTTACGAGCAGGCCCGCGACATAATAATCGCCGAGAGCGGGGTGAAGTTCGACCCCCAAGTGGTGGCGGCTTTCCTGAAAGTGCCTGCCTACGAGTGGGACCAACTCCGTGAGCAGACCAGCGGTTGGCTGGACACTGCCGCCGTAGATTATGAGCCGCTCCATTATCACCCAAGCCCGGCGTAAAAGCCTCTCCTCCGCAAGGCTGTTCTCGGCCAACTTACAGCAGGACGCAACAGTACATATTGGCTATATCGAGATACCCCTCTCCAGTGATGCCGGCATGCAGGCTGAACCCTATAATCAAGGGGTACGAGATATTTCTACAGGAGACTACATGGCAGCAAGAGCCGTATCTTATGTCCATGGCTTCGTCGGCGGCATAACCGGCTTCCTGACGCGGCGCATACGCAATCAGATAGTGGTGCCGTACCTGGTGCTGGCAACGGTGTTTGCTATGGCCGGGACATACGTGCTGCTCAACTCGGCCACCGAATCCCTGCACACCCGCTTCAACAATCAGTTACTGGACGCCGCACGAGGCGCTGCCGATGGCCTCACTAAGGTAGAGGTTGACCACCTGGCGGGCCTGCGCGCCGTTATCTACACAGAAGGCTTTGCGGAGGCCGTAGCTCAACAGGATGCCGCTACCCTACGCAGCCTGGCCGCGCCGCAGGCGGTCAACTATGGCTTCGACAATGTGCTCGTGGTGAAATCCGACGGCGCTACGCTGCTGAGTCTGGCGCCTGGGCAGGGCACATCTGCCGCCCCGCAAGGCGCAGCCGAGGGCCTGAAGGCTCTTATCAACGCTGCCTTACACCCCGCCGGCAAGATTGACAAGGTATCGGCTGTTGTAAACGCCTCCGACGGCTCAACTTTCTACACCGCCGGGCCTGTATCGAATGGCGCCGGCATCGTTGGCGCGGTGCTGGTAGGCACCGATCTTTCGCGGTTGACGAGGCAGGTGGTAAGGACCAGCCTCAGCGACGGGGCAGGCTTCTATGCCGCCGATGGTGCGCCTCAGTACATGCTAACCTCCTCCGAAAGCGCACCCTCCGTGCCCTCGCTGCCCGACGGTTGGTTCAACCGGATCGTGGACAATTCGCAGGACCAGGCGCGGCTGCGTACCGTCACCCTACCTGGCGGCACATACGTAGAGGCCCTCAGAGCGATGCCGGGTCATGGTATCGGCGGCGGGCCGATTGGCGTGTACGGTGTGATGCTAAACACCGGCACCCTCGACTCCAAGCTGCTGGAGACGCTCGTGGCGCTTCTGCCCTTGTTTGCGCTGGGGTTGCTGCTGGTTATTTTCATCGGCCACACTATCGCTTCGGGCATACACAGGCCGGTGGCGCAGTTGGTGGCCGCTTCCAATCAGGTGGCGCACGGCAACCTCGATGTGCAGATAGCGGATGGCAGGAAGGACGAACTGGGCGTGCTGGCGAACCGTTTCAACGGTATGGTGTCGGGGTTGCAACAGTCGCTGTTGGTGAAAGACCTGTTCGGTCGTTTCGTCTCGCCCGAAGTCTCCGCCAAGCTGTTGGCCGGCCAGATCGAACTGGGGGGCGAGCAAAGAGAAGTTACGGTGCTCTTCTCCGACCTGCGCGATTTCACGCAGCTTTCCGAACAGTATCCAGCCCCGGCCATCGTGGACCTGCTGAACGAGCACTTCAGCAATGTGATACAGGCCGCTCAACAGAACGGCGGTATTGTGAACAAGTTTGGCGGCGACTCGACTTTGATAATCTTCGGCGCACCTGTAACCATGCACGACCACGCAGACCGCGCCCTGGCGACCGCCCTGGCGATGCAGGCAGCGCTGGACGGGCTCAACGCCCACCGCACCCAGGAGGGTTGGCCGCTTATGCGCCAGGGGATCGGCATCAACACCGGCATCGTGGTGGCAGGGCAAATAGGCTCGGACGCTCGTATGGACTACACGGTGATCGGCGATGCGGTCAATCTGGCCTCACGTTTGCAGTCGTTGACTAAAGACCTTCCTGAGTCCGACATTGTGTTCAGCGACAGCACCCTGGCCGCCCTGAACGAACCCTCCGATTGGCTGGTCAAGAACCTGGGTTCCCTGAGAATACGCGGCAAGGAAAAGCCTGTGCACGCCTACACCCTGCTTGGCTCAAATACTGAGGCCGGCGTGGGTGCGTTTGCGCCGGCGAACCTGCTGTTGGATGGGCACAGCCGGGCGCTCAATGGCTCGGCGGCACTCGCCGAACCGGCAAAGGTACACTAATGCACGCACGACTTCCTCAAGACCGCTCCTCGATGATCAACTCAGGAGACATACGTATCATGCTGCTGATGAGCCTGTTGGCCCTGCCGGCTGTGTTCGCGGCGGCCTGGTGGGCGATGCAACGGCACGACCCCGACTGGCTGGCCGGCGACCTGTCGGCCTACGCGTTGGCCGACTACGGCCAACAAGCCGCCGGTCTTACGTTCAAGCCGGTCAGCGCCGATATTGCCTCCGCAGTGAAGAGCGACAACGCCATGTTTCAGCAGGACGACAAACAGGACCTGGCTCCGAAGTCGCCGAACTTAACCTGGCTGGTGCCCACTGCTACCTCAACTCCAGTTCCACCTACGCACACGGCTATGCCGGAACCGCCCACCGCCACTTCAACACCGCGCGCTGCTACACACACCCCTACCCCTGTGCCGCAGCCCTCTACCTCCACAGCCACACCTACCAACACTAATACCTCTGTGCCAACCGCTACGGCTCCACCACCGGCTACAGCCACACGTCGAGCGCCCAGCCCGACCCCGGTTGCGACCCATACTCCCAAACCGGCACAGCAAGCCGCCCCCACGAAGGTGGTTGAAAGTACAGCCACCAGGCCGCCCGCACGTCCCACCAGCACTCCCACCACGCCGGCAATCCTGTCAGCGCCCACGCAAGTTCCCATCTCCACTTCAGCACCCCCGACAAAGGAGCCGAAGGAGACAAAAGAGCCGAAGGAGACAAAAGAGCCGAAGGAGACGAAGGAACCCAAGCCTACTAAGGAGCCTGAGGCAACGAAGGAACCCAAGCCGACAAAGGAACCTGAAGCAACAAGAGCGCCTGAGCCGACGCAGGAACCCAAGGCAACTAAGGAGCCTAAGCCGACACAAGAACCTGAGGGGACGAGTGAGCCGGAGGAGACGAAGGAACCAAAGGCAACAAAGGAACCCAAGCCTACACACGAGCCGAAGCCGACGAAAGAACCCAAGCCGACGAAGGAGCCGGACGACAAACCGGACAAGTAGTTCACAGCTTGTGCGCCTCTGTTGGAAGGGTTGCCCCGGCTCGTGGCATCTACAAGGCAAAAGAAAAACCCCTCGGTCCTAGGACCGAGGGGTTGTATCCGTTTTTGAACATCACCGGCAGGTACCCAGTGGGTCAACGCCTAGGCGTTTGCCTCGCCGGTGATGCTCATGTGTTCATACGTACTCATAAGCATCACCTCCTTTTTCTTGCAAGAGACTTCGCTATGGAGATTTTGTGCGAATGAAGCCTCAGTAATTAGAGTATACCAGCCTTCTTTACAGGTGTCAAGGGCCAAAAAGGCCGGAAAATAATCGGACCTGGTGCATAAGCGTAGCGTTGCCCCAGGTCCGCTTTCGCAGCCGGCGCTCTCTATTTGCGTGTCAGCACCGGCTCGTCTCTGGCCGGCAAGTTGGATCCGGGCAGGCCGGAGGCGGCCATCTCTCTGCCGGCTTCCACTGCTGCGCTTTCGCCACTGCCCTTGGCCATCGCAGCCAGCGCTCCCCCCTCGTTGGTCTTGCGTAGAGGTATCTCCTTGAGAAAGATCGTCGTGACCATCCCGATGCCCAGCAGCACGGTGGCTATCAGGAATGCCTCCTGTATGCCCGTGAAGAGGGCAGGGCGCAGCGCATCTGTGATTACCTCCACAAGCTTGGGCGCGAAAGCCTCCGGTGTGCCGTGCAGCACCAGGTTCGCTTGCAGCTTCGCCAGCGCCTCTTGCCCCACCAGCACCTGTGGGTTGAGGTTGCCCAACGCCGCCAGAAACTGGTCGGCGGAGGGTAGGCCGCCCGGACCTCCAGGTGTGCCGGCGGGCAGACCACCGGGGGGCAGATTGCCGGGGATGCCGGCTGTGAGTGCATTGTATCGGGTGGCGAACTCAGGGCCGAACCTGTCGTGGAACTGGTTGTTCACTATCGTGCCCAGCACCGCCGTACCCACCGTGCTGCCCATGTTGCGGAAGAACTGCACCGCAGCCGTCACCACGCCTACCCTCTGTATTGGAAAGGCGTTTTGCACTGCGAGGGTGTACAGTGGGAAAGCTACGCCCAGCCCAAGCCCCATGACCACCATGTAGCTGATAGTCACCAGCCGCTCGGTGTCCATGTTCATCGTATACAGCAGGAACATGCCCAGCGTCACGAAACCCATGCCCAGCACGCCGATCACCCGGTATTTGCCTGTTCGCGAGATTATCTGCCCGGTGACGATGCTCGATACAACGATGGCGATGGTCATCGGGGTGATGGCGTTGCCGCTGCTGGTGGCGCTGTCGCCCTGAATAGCCTGCACAAAGAGCGGGATGTACAGCACCGCCCCGAACAGCCCTACGCCCGTCACGAACACTGTGATTACAGACACCGTGAAGATTCTATTTTTGAACAGGTCGAGCGGCAGGATAGGCTCTTTGGCCCGTGTCTCGACGAAGATGAATGCGCCCAGGAAAAGCACCGCCACTGCCAGCAACCCGATCACTTGCGTGGAACCCCAGTCCCAGCCGGGTGTGCCGCCCAGCGAAAGCGCCAGGAGCAGAGGGGTAAGCCCCGCTACCAGTGTGCCTGCTCCCCACCAGTCTATAGATTTCTTGGCGCCGTGCTGATTGGTTGCCGGGAATAGGGCCACCAGCACAGCCAATGCGATTATGCCGATAGGGAGGTTCACGTAGAACACCCAGCGCCAGTTGAGGGTATCGGTGAGATAGCCGCCTATCGTGGGGCCGACCACCGAGGCGAGGCCGAAGATGCCGCCGAACGCCCCCTGCCACTTACCGCGATCAGCCGGCGGTATCACGTCGGCAATGATAGCAAATGCGTTGGCGGTGATTATGCCTGCTCCCAGACCCTGAAGGCCCCGATAGGCTATCAGTTGGAAGATGTCGCCGCTCAAGCCGGAGAGCATCGAGCCTATCAGGAAGACCACGATGCCGGCTACATAGAACCACTTACGCCCGTACATATCGGACAACTTGCCGAAGATCGGCACCGAGATGGTCGAGGTGAGCAGGTAAATTGTAAACACCCACGTATAGTGATCAAAGCCGTTGAGGTCGGCGATGATTTTAGGCATCGCGGGACCGACTACCGTCTGGTCGAGAGCCGCCAACAGGATGCCCAGCATAACCGAGATCATGATGGCCGCGACCATGCGCCCCGGCAGCTTGGGCGTATTATCCACCGGCAACCTCCGGGCGGCTGTTTTGCCGTTGCTTTGTACTTTGTTCTGTGATGTTTCGCTGTTCACTTTCTTTGCTTATCCTCCAGTTAATTTAGGATATACCTTTTCCAGCCCTCTTAAAAAGCCTGTATAGACGGCTTGCACCTTACCTGCGGTGCGCCTTTTCCCTCACCGCTTCCAGCGCCGGCAAGGGACATCGGTCGCCCTCCTGCACCACAGTCGGCAACAGCGACTGTAGGTGGCTGAAGGCCCGCAGTATATCGCGTAGCTGTTCCTCCGAGAGGGGGCTGATGTACTCCACCAATGCTTCGCGTCCGGCTTCGTGGGCTTGTTTGGCGATCTCCAACCCTGCCTCGGTAAGTTGCAGGTAGAGGCGGCGCCTATCGTTGGGATCGGTTTGCCGTTCCACGTAACCTTTGTCCACAAGGGCATCAACGATACGGGTCATGGTGGGGTTGGTCACGTTGAAGCGCCGCGCAAGTTCGCTGGTGAGCCGCCTGCCCACGAGCAGGGTGTAGAGCACGATCACCTGGGACTCTCCCAGGTCTTTCATCGGGCCATGGTCGCTCCCGACGCTCCGCGCATGCTGTTTGATCGCCCTTACCAGCCTGGGCATCATAGACAACATATCGGATGCCGTCAACGCCAACAGTTCCTTGTGCTCCGGTGTCACCGCCCCCGCAACCGCGCCTTCTTCGATTATCTTGATTGTGTGTGTCATTGCCCCATCCTTTGCATGTACCGTGCCTGCTCGGTTGCGGCTACACTGTCCCGGCACTACCTTTAGCCACACGAATAGTTAGCCTGCCTATATATTATCTGCACGGTCATGCTTTGTCAATAGCTTATCCACAGAAAGAAGGGAAGATACATCTTTAGACCTACCCGCAACAGTTGGGAGCTTAGGGTGACTACCCGTGTCTCAAGCTGTGCCGGGCACGGGCTAGACGCCTCCGGCCCTAATTAGGCGGTCAAGCTGTCTTAGCTGTGTTGGAGGACTGAGGGGGAGGCTGAGGAGAGGGCGCTGTTGAGTGAAATCCACTCGACGATGTGGTTGCGGCCCAGGTCTTTGGCCTGGTAGAGGGCAGTATCGGCCTTGCCGATCATCTCCTCGACGTTCTGAGCATCTTCGGGGAAGAAGGCGATGCCCTGGCTGACGGTGGGAGAAGGTATGGACTTACCCTCGATCTCGCCCATGACGTTGCACGCCACTGTTTGGCGAATACGTTCGGTAATCATGCGGGCCTGCCCACGGGTTACATCGGGCAGAAGTATAGTGAACTCCTCGCCGCCCCAGCGCCCCACCAGATCGGTGCTCTTGACGTGCCCCTGAATAGAGGCCACCACCGAGCGCAATACGTCATTGCCCACCAGGTGGCCGTAGGTGTCGTTGTACTGCTTGAACTTGTCCACATCGAGCATCACCAGGGCCACCGATGTGTGATTGTCGCGCGCTTCAGCAAGGGCCTGGTCCGCCTTTTCGAGGAAGGCTCCGTGATTGTAAGCTCCGGTAAGGGAGTCGCGCTGGGCCTGTTCGTTCACTGTGGCGTGCAGCCGGGCATTTTCCAGAGCTAGGGCAGCCTGGTTGGCGATAGATGTCAGCAAACGCAAGTTGTGCTCGTCGAAGGCATGCGGCTTGAGGGCCTGGGCCGACATAACGCCCACGATCTTATCTTTGGCGACCAATGGTACGCTGATGGACGAGCAAGTTTGCGAGCCTACCACGTTGGCCTCGAACGGCATCTGCTCACGCTCCACGTTCCAGTCGCGTATGAAGATCGGTTCGCGATTTCTTATGACCCAGCTAGCTACGCCCACATTATCCAGGTGCGCCCTGAAGGGCGGCAAGTTATGGCCGTTCTCAACGAATATATCATAGCGCAACTCGCCCAATTCTTCCTTATAGAGGGCTATATAGAAGGTATCAGGGTGCAGCACCCGATCTACCTGTTCAAAGATTAGGCGCAAGACTTCCTCTATGTTCAGGGAAGAGGTGGCTACCAGCCCGATTTGGTACAAGCCTGCGCTCTCACGGGCTGCGCGTTGCGCCTCGTTGAACAGGCGGGCGCGCTCCAGGGCCAGGGCAGCCTGCTGCGTCATTGCCACCAACATGTTCCAATGGCCGATAGGCATCACATACTTACGGTCGAAGCTCAGGTTGAGAATACCGGCGAGTGTTTCCTCGCGCCACATAGGTACAGCATAGAACGAGCGGGTGGTAGGGCGAATCAAGAGACTTCGCAGCCCTTCTGTCTGTTCGACATCCGGCGCGAAAACCCCTCTACCTTCTCTAAGCAGGTTATGCAACACCGGATGGTCTCGGTTCAGGCGCGAGTTCTTATAAGCCTCGGTTTGCTCCTCGGTGAATCCCTTCGTCGCCGCGAACCGGCTGTCGCCCTGCTCATCGAAAAGTATGAGTGAGCAAGAGTCTGCCTGCTCCGTGTTCAAAGCCGAGGAGACGAGCGTGCTGGTAATCTCACCGCTGTTGTAGGTATGAGAAGTGGTCCGTGTAAAGTCGTAAAGAGCATTTAACTCGTCAAGTTGTTCGCGAATAGTGCTTTCGTTGTGCGTAAGCAGCCCGGCGAAGTAGTTGGCGACATAAGAGATGATCATCAAGGCCGCCGAGACGGTGAGCACATAGCCCAGGTAGGTCAAGCCTGAAGGGGCGGCAGGCAGCCGGCCAACGCCTGCGGACTGCTGCGAGGGCTGCATCCAAAACACCTCAAGCACGGCAAGCGCAGCATACAGGAGAGCCGCAGTGCCGGCCACAAAGTAGGCTCCGGCGGGGGGCAGAATGGCAAGGCCTACGAAGATGTACAGGAAGTAGAGCACGAAGACGGGGCCGGTGACTCCGCCCGAAAAATGTATAATCGCCGTGAAAACTAGGAGGTCTGCGGGTATCTGTACGAAGCGCAGGGTTTGCCCAAGATTGCTGACGGCGAGGCGGGGTTGCCAGGTGACAACCAGGAAAACGAGGTTGAGCAGGGCAACGATGGCTGCCAGGGCGATGTGCCAATTGCTCTGGCCGCTATCGTTGTTCGATAGGCGCGTGCCGAGCAGACCCACCAACAAGAGGGCGGCGACCACGGTCCAGCGGATACCTATTACCCACCGCAGCCTCTCAATTACCTCGCCGCTGCCGCGCAGGTCGGTAGCGCTAATCCTTGCTTTAGTGAAAGCCGAAATCAATTCCGTTAGTCCTACTCTTGCCTGTTCAAAGCTCTCGCTACAAAGCCTATCGGTCCTGGTCACTGCTCTATCTTACCGCAGTCTGCGCCTGGAGTCAATTACCCAATATCAGTACTA
>JBBSIX010000112.1:0-9498 GCA_038231875.1 Chloroflexia bacterium
ACACGCCGCCGGCATGCACTCCGCCGGCATGCTCCTCTACCCTGAGCCATGTTCTGTCGTCGCTGCTGCAAAACCTGGAGATGCGCGGCGGCACGTTGGGGCGCATTATGCGGAAAGCTGTACGCAGCCTCGGCAAAGGAACCGTGCAGGCAGCCCAAATCGAGCGTGTAACCACCGGCAGCGACCATTTTAACCTAGCCGACGCCCACCTGGGGATGAGCAATCTGAGCAAGCGGGTGTTGGCGGCGCTGGATATGGCTCGCGTGGTCAGGGTGCGGAGGCGCAACTACCTTTACCTGCTCCGGCAGTTGCACAACACTCCCGCTATGCTCGACATGCCCCCGATGATGCATGCCTTGCCGCCTGGGGCCTGCCCGCTTTTCTACCCTCTGGCGGTTCGAGATAAGGCCGCCGTTGTGGAGAGGTTGCAGGAGAGGGGCGTTGAGGCGATTGACTTTTGGCGCTATTTTCACCCTTCGTGCGACCCCGCCCGCTTTCCCGACGCGGCCTGGCTGCGCCAACACGTGCTGGAGGTTCCTTTGCATGAGGACCTCACCCCCAGCATGATGCGCTATATCGCTCAGACCGTGCGCGAGGTAGTATCGCATACAGGAACAAGCTCATGTGTGGACTATGAACGCTGTGAAACAGCATCTTAGCCGGATAGAGGGAACTTTGCAGCCTGCACAGAGCGCGTTACCTTATCATACCCCCGCCCTGCAAGTCGGCCTCGTAACGGACGCCACATCTTTCGCCGCCCTGCGCGCCGAGTGGGACGATCTGCTCACGCGGAGTGAGGCGGGTGTCTTCAACTCTTGGGAGTGGCTGTACCCCTGGTACCGGCGGCTTGGTTCCGCCCGCAAACTCTACATTCTGACGACGCGCGACCATGAGGGCAGGCTGCTCGGCATCGTGCCCTTGTGCCTGCAACGCCGCCGTGTGCTGGGCCGCGCAGTCCGGCGGCTGGCGTTCCTGGGGGAAACGGAGGTCTGCGGAGATTACCTGGATGTTATCGCCGCACCCGAAGATTTGGGCAGGGTCGTCGAAGCGTCGGTGGCTTACCTGGTGGGGGCGCGCACCGAGTGGGATGTGCTGGACCTTGCCGATATGGACGAGCAGGCTCCCGCCCTGCCCTTGCTGAAGCAGTGCTTCGCCTCTAGTGGGTTCCACGTAGAGCAGGCCACCTGCTCGGTGTGCCCCACCATCACGTTCCCCCCGGATGCGACGTTCGACGGCTTCCTCCGAGAATCGGGCCGGCGCGAGAACTACACACGCCGCCGCAAGTGGCTGGAAAAGCAACCCGGTTTCAGCATCGAGTGCGAGGAAAACCCGGCCGAGTTGGCCCTGCCGTTCAGCGAGTTCTTGCGTCTGCACCAGCTCAGGTGGCGTGCTGATGGAGGCTCGGACGGTATAGCCGGCCCGCAGGTGGAGGCGTTCCACCGGGATGCAACGACTCTACTGGCCGAGCGCGGCAAGCTCCAACTGTACACAATGAAGGTGGAGAACCGGACGGTGGCTGCCCTCTACGGCATACGGCACAAAGATACTTTCAGCTACTATCAGGCGGGCCGCGATCCTGAATGGAACAACCGGAGCGTGGGCCTGGTGCTGCTGGTGGAGACTTTCAAGAGGAGCCTGGAGTCGGGCGTGCGTGTGTACGACTTTTTGCGTGGCGAGGAACCCTACAAAGCCGACTGGAACAACAGCAGCAAGCATACCGTGCGGCTGCGTATCTATCGGGCGAATGGTGTGGGCATGAGCGGAATGAATTGGCGCAGCCAAGAAGGGGCCGAAGTGGGGGCCGGAGCGTGGGCCGTAGTGGGGGCGATGGACAGGGAGGAGGCGCTGTACAGAAAGGCACGTAAAGCCGGCAAGCGTCTGCTGAATTGGACGAAGGGCATCATACGCGCAGGCCGGTAAGGGTTTCCTATTTCCCCTACACAGCTATCCTATCCATCGGGAGCGGACCTGTCTTGAGCAGTTTGCCGGGGCAGCTCAGTACGGCGTCCATCGCCTGGGCGGTAACGGGCTGGGCGAAGTAGTATCCCTGGCCGCAGTCGCAGTGGAGGGCGCGCAGGTGCGCCAGCTGGTCGGACGTTTCGATCCCCTCGGCGGTAACGGTCAGGTTGAGGGCCTGGGCGAAAGCCAGGATAGCTCGCACAATAGCGGTGTTCTCGGCATCGCGCCCAAGACCCTTTACGAACGAGCCATCCAGCTTGAGGGTGTCTACGGGGAAGCGTTTGAGGTAGCTCAAGGCCGAGTAGCCGGTGCCGAAGTCGTCAATAGCGATCTGTATGCCCAGCGCCTTGAGCGCCTGCAAAGTGGCTATTGTAGCCTCGGCGTCCTCCATCGCGGCACTTTCGGTGATCTCCAGCTTGAGTTGGCCGGGCCCCAATCCGCTCTCTTCAAGGGCGCGGGTTATCTCCCGAACCAGGTTGGGCTGCCTGAACTGCTTGAGCGACAGGTTGACGCTAGCCGTAAGCGGCTGATGAGTCGGGTACAGCTCCTGCCAGCGTTTTACCTGCCGGCATGCCTGCTCCAGCACCCACTGGCCTATCGGCAAAATCAGCCCCGTCTCCTCGGCAATCGGGATGAACTCGGCAGGCGACACGAGGCCGCGCTGTGGGTGCATCCAGCGCACCAGCGCCTCTACCTCCGATACCAGGCCGGTAGTCAGGTCCACCACAAGCTGGTAGTAGACCGTAAGCTCGTTACGTTCGAGGGCGCGCCGCAGGTCAACAGCTATTTGTAAGCGCTGCCAGGCGCGGGTGTTCATGCCGGTGTCGTATATCTCGTAGCGGGCCTTGCCTTTGTTCTTGGCCTCGTACATAGCCAGGTCTGCGTTACGCAGCAGGTCGTCCGGGCGGTCGCTGCACGACTCGCTAACGGCGATACCCACGCTGGCGGTGACAAACACTTCGCAACCCTCCAGGCAGAACGGCGCAATAAGCTGCTCGGCTACCCGTTCGGCTGCCAACGATGCCTCGTTCAGTTGAACGTCTTCCAACAACACCGTAAACTCGTCCCCACCCAGGCGGGCCACGCTATCGCCGGGGCGCACGCAGTTTCGCAGGCGGTTGCCCGTCTCTACCAGCAACTGGTCGCCCGCTTTGTGCCCCAGGCTGTCGTTAATCACCTTAAAATCGTCCAGGTCGAGGAAGATAACGGCAGCGGCGGCACCGGCGTGACTGCGCGTACCTCTGGTGATAGCCTGCTGTAGCCGGTCCATAAAGAGCGCCCTATTCGGCAGGCCGGTCAGGGCATCGTGGAACGCCTGGTGGGAAAGCTGCTTACTGAGGTTCTTTTGCTCGGTCACGTCGCTGAATACAAATAGATGGTAGCCCGGCAGGAAGTTTGCGCTGGAGGAATATTCGATGTCCACTATTTGTCCATCTCCGCGCACGATCTGAAACTCGCCTTGCATCCTGCCTTCTTGTCTGAACGTCTCGCCCAGTTTCTTCACTTCGTCCATGCGGCCGTAGGGAACCAGACTGAGCACATTCATTTTGAGCAAGTCCTGCCTGGACCTGCCGCTAAGGACACAGGCCGCCGGGTTTACGTCAACAAAACTGCCTACGTCGTCGAGGATAAACATAGCATCGAGGGCGTTCTCGAACACCGCACGAAAGCGCTCCTCGCTTGCCTTGAGAGCAGTCTCGGCTCGTTTGCGCTCCTCAAGCTCGATCTGGGCGGCGGCGTACAAGCACGCATTCTCCAGTGCGAGGGAGGCTAACTGGCCGAACCTACTCAGCAGGTTGATCTCTTCCGCAGTAAACTTCCTGCTATCTTCAAGAAAGGCCAAGCCGATCACGCCCAACACTTTGCCGCCTGAGTTGAGTGGTATGCCCACCACTGCGCGCATGTAATCAAAACCGGCGGCTTTGTCGGACCAGGCATGGTAGTCGTCCACCAGCATCGCCCGGCCTGTTTGCCACACCCGACCTCCCAGGCCCTGCCCCTTCGCCAGACGATAGCCGATAACGTTGGAGAATACTCCGGTACCCACACGAGTAACCATCTCCTCGTCCGACTCGACCAGATACATATAGCCGTGCTCCGTGCCTATAAGCATAGCGGCCCCTGCTAGAATATCTTCGAGGAGGCCGGTAAGATCGAGGCGGTTGATCAAGTCCAGGGTGATTTCATGCAGGAGGGCGAGTTCATCGTTCTGGTAGCGCAGGCTCTCCCCGGCCCGCTTGCGCTCGGTAACATCGCGCACGACGACTTGCACATCAGTGCCGTCAGCCGGCATCCTGGAGCTGATCTCGGTGTGCAGGACACTACCGTCTTTGCAACGCAGCAGGCGCTCGCTGATGATTACATCGCCCTTACGTAATAGGTCGAAGCGGAGAGGCGTGTGAGCAAGATCATCTGCGTCTACAATTTGGGCGAGGTTGCAGGAGAGCAGTTCTTCATAGGTGTAGCCGAGCATCTCACAGGCACGCGGGTTTGCCTCAATTATGTTGCCCTTGAGGTCGTAAACGGCTATTCCGTCGGAGGCTTGCTCCATAAGCAAGCGATACCGGCTCTGGGTGTCGGGTGCGCCGAGTTCTTGGCTGTCGGCCAATTCAGTTCGGTGTCCTTGCGGTAGCGTCATGTATACAGCATACCGAAAAGGTGATTGGTTAGGAACTACCCATTGGTCCTAGTACCTTGTAGAAAAAAGGAACCCGCCCACCTACTTCCAAGCACTGCCGCCAGACGACGCAAAGACGCAAAGGACGACGCAAAGATTCTTAGGATTCTTTCACATAGCAAGTTTCCTCACATGCCCACTGTGCCTTCCCCCATGCCAGCATGCCGGCAACCATGCTTGACCGACCTCTGAACAACAAGAATCTTTGCGTCGTCCTCTGCGTCTTTGCGTCTTTGCGTTTTCGTCTCAAAGACCGCATGGCGGTTAAACAATATCTGCGTACTCTGCGCCTCTGCGGTGAATTACGTCCTGTTAGGAGGGGAACTAATGCCGAAAGTGCCGCCGCCTGGTGAAGACCATCGCCAGGCCCGCCGTGTCTGCCGCCTCGATAACCGCATCGTCGTTGACCGAGCCGCCGGGCTGTATCACCGCCGTAACCCCCGCCTGGGCTGCCGCCTCGAGGCCGTCGGGGAAAGGGAAGAAAGCGTCCGAGGCCATAACAGCGCCCCTTGCGTCCTCGCCGGCCTTTTCTACGGCTATCCTGACCGAGTCTACCCGGCTGGGCTGGCCGCCCCCGATGCCCACCGTCGCCAGCTTGCGGGCCAGCACGATAGCGTTCGACTTGACGTGCCGCACCGCTCGCCAGGCAAAGGTGAGGTCGCCTATCTCCTCCAGGGTGGGGTGGCGCAGCGTCACCGGCTCCATCTGCATCTCCTCGTCTACAGAGTCCAACGTCTGAACGAGGAAGCCGCCGCTTACCTGCCGGAAGGCAAGGCGGGCGGCGAAGAGGTTGTCGCGGTGCTCGGCATCGGGGTCGGGCACGGCCAAAATGCGTAGATGCTTGCGCCTCGCCAGCAGGTCTACAGCCTCGTCGCTGAAAGCAGGGGCCAGGAGCAGGTCGAACCGCGTCCTGGCGATCACCTCGGCAAGCGCACCGTCCACCGGGCGGTTCACCCCCACGATCCCCCCGAACGCCGACACCGGGTCTGAGGCCAGCGCCCGCTCGAACAGGTCGGGCAACTCATCCTCGCCGGCTCCGCACGCGATGCCGCACGGCCCAGCATGCTTGACGATAGCCACCGCCGGCATCGTATAGTCGCGCACGATACGCAGCGCCGCGTCGGCGTCCAGCAGGTTGTTGTATGAAAGCTCAGGCCCCACGAGTTGCGTGAGCGAGCCGACCAGCGTAGCCCCCCCCACCGGCAGGTCGTCGCGGTAGAGGGCTGCAATCTGGTGCGGGTTCTCCCCATAGCGAAGCGCCTGCCTCTGCTCCAGCCGGAGGGTGATGTTCGCGGGCAAACCGGAGGTTACGGCTTGCGCATCTGGGATTGGAGCCTCCGGCCCTTCGGCTTGCGCGCCCAGGTAGTCGGCTATCAAGGCGTCGTACTGAGAAACGTGGCGGAAGGCTTTAGCGGCCAGCCGCCTTCTGGTCTGCCCGCTTACGTCTCCTCGCTCGCGCCACTCGCGGAGCACCGGCTCGTAATCCTCCGGGTCCACCAGCACCACCACGCTGTCGGCGTTCTTGGCGGCGGCGCGAATCATCGTCGGCCCGCCTATATCTATCTGCTCCGTCGCCTCCTGCCGGGTCACGCCTTCACGGGCCGTTGTGTCGGCAAAGGGATACAGGTTCACCGCCACAAGGTCCACCGGCTGCAACCCATGTTCCCCCAATTGCGCCATCTGCTGAGGGTCGTCGCGCAGGGCAAGCACCCCTGCCAGCACGCCGGGGTGTAGCGTCTTGACGCGCCCGCCCAGGATTTCGGGGAAGCCGGTCAGGTCGCTCACGGAGTTAGCCTTGACGCCCGCAGCTTCCAACTTCCGCTTAGTGCCCCCAGTAGCGTAGACGGTAGCTCCCATCTCGGCCAGCGCCTTGCCTAACTCCTCCAGCCCCCCAGCATCCGATACGCTTAGAATCGCATTCATTCCAACCCCTCCCCATCTCCTCCTACAAGCCGTATATCTCCGAAAACTTCTTTTGCGCGTACTGTATCCAGGCCCCGGTGTTGACAGGCTCGCCGGTGATGCGCTGCGTCAACTCGTTGGCCTCGAACTTACGACCGTGGCGGTACAGGTTGGTTTGTAGCCAGCCAAGCAGGTCGCCGAACTCGCCCCGGCTTATCTGGTTGTCCAGGTCGGGCATCTCCTTGTGGGCCTGGGCGAAAAGCTGCGCGCCAATCACGTTGCCCAGAGTGTAGCCGGGGAAGGCGTACATACCGGCCCAGGTCCAGTGTATATCTTGCAGCACGCCGTCCGCGCTGGTGGGCGGCACAACGCCCAGGTAGTCGCGCATCCGCTCGTTCCACACCTCGTCCAGCGTGTCGGTGTCCAACTTGCCCTCAAGCATCTCATTCTCAAGCTCGAAGCGCAGCAAGATGTGCAGATTGTAAGTCACCTCGTCTGCCTCCACGCGAATAAGCGAAGGGTGAACCTTGTTGATAGCCCGGTAGAAAGTCTCTTTATCCGAGTTGCCGAGCTGCTGAGGGAAAGCCTCTTGCAGGCGAGGGAAAAGGTAGTCCTGGAACGGCCGGCTGCGCCCGACAAGGTTCTCCCAGAGGCGAGACTGCGACTCGTGAACGCCCGCCGACGTGCCGCTAGCCAGAGGGGTGCCGTTCAAGCTGGGGCTGACCCCCTGCTCATACATGGCGTGGCCGCTCTCGTGCAGCACCGCAAAAAGGCAGGCGCTGAGGAAGTCGGGCCATACCCGCGTGGTGATACGCACGTCGTCGCGGCCAATAGACTGGCAGAATGGGTGCGCCGACAGGTCGAGCCTGCCTCGGCTGAGGTCGTAGCCATAGCGCTGGGCGATCTCCAGGCTGACGCGCTGTTGTTCCTGGGGGTCGTAGTGCTGGTGCAGCACGCTGTCGTCCACCGCGTCTTGCCGCTCCCGTATCTGCTGCACCATAGGCACGATGGCCTCTTTGAGTTCCGCGAAAATGGTGTGTAACTGCCGGGCCGTCATGCCAGGCTCGAACAGGTTGACAAAGGCATCGTAGGGGTGGTCTTCGTAGCCGTAAGCCTCGGCCACCCTCCGGGTCACTTCGGTGTTGCGCTTCAAATAAGGGGCGAACTGCTTGAAGTCGGATGCCTGCTTGGAGCGGTGCCAGGCGGTAAGCGCGTCGGACGACGCCCGCGATATCTCCTCCACCAACTCTGCGGGCAGCTTGCACTCCCGGTCGTAGTCGCTCTTGACGACCTTGATAAGGCGGGCCTCGTCGCTGTCCGGGTCGAGGTCGGCTGCCTGTACCGACAGGTCGTCCAGAAGGCGACCTATCTTATCTGAGGTGAAGCGCTCGTGGTAGATCCCGGTGAGCACGGCAAGCTGATCGCTGCGTGCCTCGGCCCCACCCTCCGGCATCTGCGTTTCGCGGTCCCACCAGAGCAGACTCAGAGCCTGCTGTATAGCCGTCACTTCAGCCAGTAGAGTCTTTAGCTCTTGCATCTTATCGTTCATCTTTAGCTCCTTAGCTCCTTTGCGTTTTGCCGCAAGTAATCCGCTATTTCCGGCTTGCCCAGCCTGCCTTGCGCTACTTGCAGCACCATTTCTACTAACGCATCCTTCTCGGCAACCAGCCGGAAACCATTAAAGTTTAAGAACGCCAGAGTAGCCGCCAATCCTACACGCTTGTTACCGTCCACGAACGGGTGATTCTGAACTAGATGAAAGAGGTACGCAGACGCCATAGCAAAAATACCCTCGTGCAAAAACTCTCCACCGAAAGTGGCCCTTGGCATCTCGACCGCCGAAGCGAGCAGGTTCACATCGCGTGTGCCCATGCTGCCACCATAGCGGCTGATTTGGTGCGCGTGAATCTCCTCTACCTCTTCTAGGCTGAGAAAAACAGGTTCCATGCTATTCAGCTAACTTTTGAAACACAGACCCGTACTCTTCATCCATTTCTTCCAACGCAACTTGGAGCATGGCACGACGAGTTTCGTCTCTCTTCATGATGATTATTGTTCTACCGTCAGCTACCATATCCAACTGCGTGTTCAGGTCAATTTCCATCTGCTCACGCAAACTCTTGTCTATTACCACAGCGAGATCATCGCCGCACTGTACAAGCTTTGCCTTCATTATGCTTTTCCTTTCAGGACTCTATGCCTCACTTGTACCTCACTCCACTAAAACCTCACCAGTTCTTCCAGCACGCTCTGTATCTTGGCCGTTGTGGGCATAACCGCCTCGAAAAGGTTGTGGTGGGTGGGGCTGGGCACGTCCTGGGTGGCTACTCGGCGCACGGGAGCGTCGAGGTACATAAAGGCTTCGTCGGCTATCTGGGCCGCTATCTCTGCTCCAAAGCCGCACGTCATGGTGTCTTCATGCACAATCAGCGCTCGCCCGATCTCCTTAGCCGACTGCATGACCGCCCCCCGGTCCCAGGGCACAATCGTTCGTAGGTCGAGGATGCGCGTTTCGGCTCCCGTGCTCCGGGCTACCGCGTCGGCGGCTTCCAGCGAGCGGTATACCGTATCGCCCCAGGTGACTATGAGGGCATCTTTGCCTTCGCGTACAGTGCGGGCTTCGCCGAACGGCAGCATGTAGTCCGGCCCTGGGTAGGGCGTGTTGGCGTCGCGCAGACGGTACAGCAGGCGGTGTTCTAGGAACATCACAGGGTTATCACCGCGCAGGGCCGTCCTGAGCAGGCCCACCGCGTCGGCTGCCGTCGAGGGGTATGCGATCTGCCAGCCCGGCAGATGCGCGAACACAGCCTCGCCGCACACTGCGTGCCAGGGGTCGCCGCCCATCAGTTGGTAGCCGACGGGTATACGCAGCACGATAGGCGCGCTGAACCGCCCATGCGTGCGCCAGCGCAGGCTGCCCGCGTCGGTGATCTGCTCGTGGGCGGGGTCGGCATACTTGC
>JBBSIX010000113.1:0-9475 GCA_038231875.1 Chloroflexia bacterium
CGCTGTTGGTGGCCCTCGTAGCGGCGGGGGTGGCCTTTCTGTACACCAACTCGCAGCCCCGCATCTATCAGGCCCAGGCCACCATGTCGGCCAAGTCGGTCCCGCCGGACCCCGGCACGATAGAGGCTATCAAAAAGACGATGCCCAACTACGCTCAGGAGCTTGGCAACAGGGGCTTCTGGGCGGAAGTTGTTGACGCCAACAACATACAGGATGTATTCTTGGATAGGCTGCCGGGGCAGATAAAGATACAGGCCCAGCCCGACCAGAACTCGCTGGTGATGACGGTGGACAGCGAGAGGCCGGATATGGCATACTTGCTGTCCGGGGCGATCTCCGAGGCGTTTGTGGCGCGGCGCAACGCCGAGAACCAGGAGGCCGTAACCCCTGGCGGCCAGCGTGTGGTGTGGGATGTTACCCAGCCCGCAGGCTTGCCCGCGAAGCCGTACCAGCCCCGCCCCCTGCTGTACACCGGAGCCGCCGCATTGTTCGGCCTGCTGTTGGGCCTGCTGCTGGCAATTGTGCTGGAATTGCTGGATACTACTCTAAAGACTGCCGCCGAGGTGCGGCAGTACGTGGGCCTGAACACGCTGGGAGTGATACCGAGGGCGTAAGCGACCCTTACGTTTGGAACAAGGGGTGTGGAAGCGCATGAACGTTTTCCGCCCCCTACAGGAGAACTTATGGCAGACCGAAAGGGCAAAAACAAACAGGGCACAGGCGCCGGGCTGGTGACGCTCACCGAACCGAAGTCGGCGGCGGCGGAGGCTTACCGCACGCTCAGGACGAATATCCAGTTCGCAAGCCCCGACAGCCCTGTGCATACTCTCCTGGCGACCTCCACCAGCCCGGACGACGGTAAATCTACCACCATCTCCAACCTGGCTATCGCCTTCGCCATGTCCGGCTCGCCTACTGTGCTCGTAGACGGCGACCTGCGCCGCCCGCACCTGCACAACATCTTCGGCCTCCAGAACGACCGAGGACTGACCACGCTTGTTACCGACCTGGCGCGCAGCAAAGATGGGCTAAAGGTGGAAATACCTCTGCAAAACACCCAGGTGGAGAACCTGCAAGTGCTGACAAGCGGCCCCACCCCGCCCAATCCAGCCGAGATACTCGGCTCCCAGCGCATGTTGGAGGTGCTGGCGGCGCTTAGAGGGGGAGCCGAGTATGTGCTGATAGACACCCCGCCTATTATCGCCGTGACCGATGCGGCTGTTCTGGCCCCTCGCGTGGATGGCGTGCTGCTGGTGATAAACGCCGGCAAGACCCGCCGCGACCTCGCCGTCAGAGCACGCGACATGCTCCAACAGGTAAACGCCAACCTCCTGGGAGTGGTGCTCAACAACGCCAACGTGGACAAGAATAGTTATGCTTACTACGGGTAAGCCCCAGCTTACACGATGATAGAAATGCACTCTCACATCATCCCCAATCTTGACGACGGGCCTCCCGACATGGAGACTTCGGTGGCTATGGGGCGCGTGGCGGCGGGGGAGGGCACCACAGCTTTTATCGCCACCTCACACAGCGCAGAGTCCGGTGCGGTGGGGCATGAGGGGATGCAGGCCAGGCTGGAGGAGGTGCGAGAGGCGTGGCGAGCGGCGGGCTTGGATATACGGCTTGAGCTTGGGGTGGAGATTTTCCTCGACTTCGACACACTGGAGCACCTGAAATCGGGCAGGCTGTGGACCCTGGCCGGCAGCCAATATGTGCTGGTGGAGTTGTCCTACTCGCCCTGGCCCGCCTACGCCGAGCGCGCTTTGTTCGACTTGCAGCTTGCCGGCTACATGCCCATCCTGGCTCACCCGGAGCGCTATACCGCTATCCAGGAAGACCCCAACCTGCTGTATCGCCTGGCCGACCGGGGTATACTGGCGCAGGTGACTTCTGCCGCGCTACTGGGCGGGCACGGGCAGAAGATAAAGAAGGTTGCCGACACGTTGGTGGAGCACGGCCTGGTGCAGTTTATATCGTCCGATGCACACAGCCCCACCTCTGAAAGGCGAATGCCCCTGCTGCGCGAGGCTGTGCGGGCTGCCGCAGCCCTCATCGGCGAAGAAGCCGCCGTTGCGATGACCACCGCCAATCCTGCCCGCATCCTCGCACGCGCGCCTCTCTATCCTGAGCCTGAGCGCGTGGAGGCCAAGAGGTCGCTGTTCGGCGGGCTGTTCGGAAAGCGCGAAGCGTAGCCCCAACCCTCCCCCTTCCTCATGAACAAGAGGTTCTAAACGCCATGCGCTCTTTGTGTTTCCGTACCAGCGAATGTCTTTGTGTTTCCGTCTCTTGTTGGGAAGGAGACGATGCCGGACCTTACTTCTCCCTGATGTTCAGTTCGTAGTCTGCCTTGCTGAGGGTGTGATTAGCGGTGGCGGCTATCACCAGCACGGCTTTTTCATAGGGGCCGGCTTTGCCCAAACCGTCCACCGTGAAGCGCGCCTCGCCGGAGGGGGCGACCTCGACAGGTTGCACGTCGAAGCCGTCCTTGCGATACTTCACGACGGCCAGATAGTAGGTCTGCGGCAGCTTATTGGCGAGGCGCACAAAGCCTGCCTTTTGCCAGTCGTCGCGACCTTCGGCATCGTCTCGATAGCCAAGTTCGGGTATAGAAATGTCGTCTACGGCGAAGCCGCCGGCATTATAACCGTCGTCGGTAATGTACTCGAAGCGCAACATCACCTCTTTGCCTGCATACGGGGTGATGTCTATCTGCTCGTGGAGCCAGCCGCCGGCCTCCGCACCCAGCCTGTCTACGCTTTTACCGGTGTAGGCACTACCGAGATTGCTGCCGTTGGGGTTGGTGGTTGTGGTGTTGCCGGCCTTTAGCGTGGTCCACGTCGCCCCACCGTCTGTGGAAGCCTCAACGTAGGCATAATCGAGGTCTTCTTCGGTGTCGAACCAGGTGTAGAAATCGAGCGTGGCGGTCTTGAGACTGCGTAGGTCAAAGCTGCGGGTCATCGTGGTGTCGGCAAGGTCGCCCCGGTTGCTCCACCAAAGCGCCTGCTCGCTATGGGCCGGAGCCGCCACAACATGGGTCTCCGGTTGGCCGCTGAAGCTGACCAGCAAGGTCGAGCCTGCCTCCGGGGGTTGCAACTGCACATAATCGGCTCCGAACTGCGACACGTCGGCGGCCAGCGACTTTGGGTACTTCTCTACGATCTGAGGAGAAACCCTCACCTCCCGGTCTGGGTAGTCCAACCCCTTCTGCTCCGCGCCCGGCTGCCCGTCCAGCAGGTTTGCCAACGTCCAGCGCTTGAACAGATCGAGGAAGCGATCGTTGCTACCCAGCGAGGCGAGGGCATTGTCCACAGCATCGGTGCCCTGGCCCTTTGCCGCCACCAGCGAGCGGAGCGCCTTGTCGCCTCCGTAGTGGGTTCGCAGGTAGTCCAGAAAGAGGAAGGCCGCGCCGTAGTTGGCCCGCGCAGCATCAGGATTAGACTGCCAGGCGTTTAGCTGTACGTCGGGTGCGGCCATGAAATCGTTGTCTACACCCACCGTGTCATAGCCGTTGAGGGTGGTTGCCAGCACGGAAGCCCCTTCGTTGAGCCACACGTCGTGGCCGGCATTTTCGTGCCAGTGGATCATGTGCTGAAACTCGTGCGCCAATGTGCCTTCGATGCTTTCCAGGTCGCCTGTGGCCGGGTCCCAGCTGGAGCCTGTGTTGATATAGATAATCTCGCGCTGGTTGCTGAATGGATTGATCAGGCGGGTATACTCGTCCGCCGAGGCATAGTATCCTCCCGCCCCCGCGATAGAAGCGAACAGCACCACGATGCGAGGGTCGTTGTCTACACCCGGTGTCCACTCGGAGCCGAACAGCTTGTGGTCGGTGGGGTAAATCTTACTCTCGAAGGTCTGAGCCACCTCCTTTAGGGCTGCTTTGTCCGCGCTGCGTCCGTTCTGTACGTACCAATAGGCATGGTCTGTTACCTGGCGTATTGTGGCGGTGATCGTGTAGTATCGCCTGGCGAGGATGTCGCTCATGTAGAAGGTTTCGCTGTGGCCGACCGAGTAGTTGCCTGGGGCCTCGCCGGTGGTCTGCGGGATGGCCTCGCCGTTCTTCAGGCGGAGACGGGCCGTGATGGAGTAGAGGTCGCGCACCGGCACACGGCTCTCCTCCAGCGCAAGCAGCGACTGTTCGGCAGCCGATAGGGGTGTCGCGGTGGCCGTAGAGAAGATAGGGGTATGTGTAGCCGGCTGCCCGGCCTGTATAGGCAAAGCAGGCGTGAAGGTGGGCATGAGCGTAGCGGGGGCCGTAGCGGGGGCGGGGCCGCTCAACCCTTCCAACCGCCGGGGCGTGCTGCTAGGTGCGTTCGCGGCTAACGGCAGGGTGGGGGAGGCGCTTGCCGGCGCGACCTTGCGGCCGGCGTCGCTCGCCTGTCTGAAGGCCGCCACTGACAAAACAGCCGCCACCAACGCCAACAGTGCGATTAGCAGGAACGGTACGCGGCTATTCTTTTGGTCGGCATCTTCAGGTTGCCAGGGTGCAATGGGCATAGATTGGCCTCCCCTCTATTATCGGGCAAAAGGTAGGCCAATTGCAAAGGCAAGTGATGCAGTAAGGGTCTTATTCAAAGCCGGTAGTGGCGTATCAGGTAGGAAAGTGTCATTCCGAACGAAGTGAGGGATCAGTGCGCCTGCATGACAGTAGGCATATACATGAATCGGTGCGGAATAACACAGAACAGGTATTCCACCACCCAGAATCATGCTCCACCCACTGATTCCGAACGAAGTGAGGAATGACAAGCCGTAGTGCAGTCTCGGTGAGCATGCATCTTATTCATTATCAAGTTGTGGGTAATCACCAGGTACAGGTAGACGTTCAGACTTGGGGTATGAGCGTAGCGGGGGCGACCCCTGGAACGGCACAGGGATAACAGGGAACGCAACTTGCAGAGAATCGTCCTGTAAGTTTGTACAGCCCATTGTGCATGCTCTGTACGCAGCATCTCGGAGAGCGCCGAATCGGTTCCGCACTCCATGACCAGGAAACCTACTTCAGAAGGGGAGCTTTTTATGAAAGCAGTTATCATGGCAGGCGGTGAAGGCTCTCGCCTGCGCCCACTTACCATACGCCGTCCCAAGCCGATGGTTCCGGTAGTTGACCGGCCCGCTATCGTTCACATCATGGAATTACTCAAGCGGCACGGCATCACCGAGGTGGTTATCACCCTGCAATACCTGGCCTCGGTTGTGCAGGAGTACCTGGGCGACGGCTCCTCTATGGGCATGCAGATACATTATACCGTCGAGGAAAGCCCCCTGGGGACCGCAGGCTCAATCCGCCTGGGCGAGGAGCATCTCACCGAGACTTTCATGGTCATTTCGGGGGATGCCCTCACCGATTTCGATCTGACTGCCGCTATCGCATTTCACAAGCAGAAGCAGGCGATGGTGTCTATCGTCCTCAAACGTATGCCCAACCCTCTCGAGTACGGCGTGGTGATCATAAACGACGAGGGGCGCGTGCAGCAGTTTCAGGAGAAGCCAAGCTGGGGCGAGGTCTTTTCCGACACGGTGAACACCGGCATCTACATCCTGGAGCCGGATATCTTCGAGTACTACGAAGCAGGGCAGGCGTTCGACTTCAGCAGCCAGCTTTTCCCTATCCTTCTGGAGAAAGGCCGACCGATGTACGGCTACGTGGCTGACGGCTACTGGTGCGATGTCGGCTCGATACGCGACTATATGGTCGCTTGCGGCGACTACCTTGAAGGGCAAGTGGACTTGCCGCGCGGGGGCCGCGAGACCGAACCCGGGTCGGGCATCTGGATCGAGGATGAGGTGGAGATAGACCGCGACGCCAACATCATCGGCCCGGTCTACCTGGGTAGAGGGGTCAAGGTCAAGGCGGGGGCCACTGTGCGTGGGCCTTCGGTGATACGCGACTATACGATTGTGGACAATCGCGCCACGATAGACCGCGCGGTTATCTGGCGCAACTGCTACATCGGAGAGCGCGCCGAGGTGCGCGGGGCCATCCTGCAAACGCAGGTGAACGTCAAGCCGCAGGCGATGATCTTCGAGGGGGCGGTGGTGGGCGACACCACTATCATAGGCGACGGCGCGGTGATCCACCCCAACGTCAAGATTTGGCCCGCCAAAGAGGTAGAGAGCGGGGCCACCGTCACCACCTCCATCATCTGGGGTTCGCAAGGGCGGCGTTCGCTGTTTGGGCGCTGGGGGGTGACGGGCCTGGTCAATGTGGACCTCACGCCGGAGTTCGCCGCCAAGCTGGGGGCGGCCTACGGTGGGGTGCTTCTCAAAGGCAGCACCGTCACGGTGAACCGCGACAGCCACTACACTCCGCGCATGATCAAGCGGGCTATTATCTCCGGCTTGCCGTCGGCGGGCGTGAACGTGCTCGACCTGCGGAACGTGCCGATCCCGGTGGCCCGGTACTACACCCGCTCTATAGGTGCGGCGGGCGGGGTGCATGTGCGCCTTTCGCCTTTCGATGCTCGCGTGGTGGATATAAAGTTCTTCGACCGCCGAGGGCTGGACCTGGACAAGTCCACTGAGCGCAAAGTAGAGGGCCTTTTCTTCCGCGAAGACTTTCGCCGGGTATACCTGGACGATGTGGGCCGCATTGACTATGCAAACGACGTTGAAACCCGCTACGGCACCGACTACATGAAGCACCTCAACACCGAGGCGGTGCAGGCGAGCGAAGATTACAATCGAATAGCCGTAGACTATGCCAACTCCTCTTCCAGCCTGATACTGCCCATGCTGCTCGGCAAGCTCAACGCCGACGTGGTGGCTATCAACGCGGTGGTGCAGGAGCAGTCGCTGTATCACACGCCGGCGCAGTTTGAGGATGCGATGGAGAGGTTGGGGGCAATCACGCAAACCCTCAAGGCCGGCTTCGGAGTGCGCCTGGATACCGGGGGCGAGCGGATTTATTTTGTGGACGAAAACGGCGCTCAAGTAAACGGTATGACTGCGCTGGCAGCCGTGGCCGACATGGTGCTGGCGCAGCACACGGCACAGCACGGCAAGGGGGGGCAGGTAGCTGTGCCCGTGTGGGCGCCGTCTATCTTCGATGAGGTCGCCGCCAGGCACGGGGCCGAGGTGGTCCGCACCCGCTTCAACGCCTACGCTCTGATGACAGCCGCGCTCCGTCCGGGCACGCTGATCGCCGGGGACGGGCGCGGCTCGTTCATCTTTCCCAACTTCCAGCCTACCGCCGACGGCCTGTTCGCTATCGCCAAAGTGATGGAGCTGACGGCGCTCCAGAGCACGCGCTTTACCCAGACGCTGAAAAACCTACCCCGCTACGCCCTGCACTCGACGTTGGTGCCTTGCCGGTGGGAGGACAAAGGCCGGGTGATGCGTATCCTCAACGAGCAGTACCGAGATAGCGTCACCAAGCAGGTGGACGGGGTGAAGATAGACCTGGGGCACGGCGAGTGGGCGCTCATATTGCCGGATGCCGACCGCCCCCTGTTCCACGTGATCGCCGAAGCCAACAATGACATTGATGCCAGGCAACTGGTGGACAAGTACGCCGGGCTGGTGCAAGGGCTACAGTAACTGGTGATTACCCGCATCTTTACGCAGAACAACGTGCGCTATCCCAGCTTGGTTATGTTCCTCCCCACTATACATTGTATGCCTCACGAAGTGAGGAATCAGTGGGTGGAGCATGACACTGGACATGCAAAGTGCCTTCCTTCACTTGTACAGCGTAGCACTCTCCATTCCAGCTATCTTACAGACGAACTGATTCTTCGCTACGCTGTTTTGAAAACAGAGATTACGAAGGGTAGGGGCACGGCGCGCCGTGCCCCTACGGACGCGCACATTTTCATTGTCGGTTGTGGCATGAGAGCCATGATTACTCAGAATGATAAGATGTAGTATGTTCTGTTCTCGCCGGCAAGGGGCCCAGCACAGCTTAAGATGTGGATAATCACCAGCTACAGTAAGCAGGCCGCCGGGAGTGCGGTGGGTGCTGCCGGCCACCATATTTGCCGCTTCTTTATCGCCTCTGATACAATCAAGGCATGCCGGCACGCCTTGATTCGCGAACCCTTTCGCCCATAATCCCTTTGTCGGGCAGGTCGGGTGGCCTGTTGCTTACCGGGTTGGGCGTGCTGTGCGCCTCGGCTGTGGCGGCTGCCTCGCTGCGGCACACCGGGTCTCTTGCCTTTCCGATAGACGACGGCTATATCTACAGCAACTATGTGGCGGCTGCCTCTCAGGGCCACTTCTTCACATACAACCTGGGCGAGACGAGTGGAGGAATCACCGGCCTGGGTTGGTACGTGTTGTGTCTGCTCGCCTACGGTCTGATCTCGCCCTTCCACTCGTTGTTGGGCGGGTTGGGGCCGGCCATTGTGTGGGACGACCCCGCTTTGTCGGCTCAGGCCGGGCACCTCTACCTGGCGGCCTACCTGCCGGGTGTACTCTGCTTGTTGGCGGCGGGCCTGGGCGCCTGGCGTCTGGCAGACCTTCTATTTCCACCTGATGATGCTAAACCTCACACCCGCACGGTCGCCGTTTGGCTGACCGGCGCGGTGGCCGTAGCCGACCTGGGGCTGGTGTGGGGGGCGATGTCGGGGCTGGAAGCAGCCCTGTCGGCGGCGCTGGCGGTGTGGGCAGTCTACTTGTTGGCGGCTGAATACCGGCGGGGGCGGCTGCGGTGGAGCCTCTTGTTGGCGGCGGCGCTGCCCTGGGCGCGGCCTGATCTGGTGGTGTTTGGTGCGGCGGGTTTTGCCTGGCTGCTCATCAGGAGTGCGGCGGCTCACGGCAGCTCGCAGAAGCGCGCCTCTTTGGGCATGGCTGCCGCCTACATCGCTGCCCTAGCTGCCGGGTTCGGGCTGATGATGCTGGGCTACTTTGTGGGCTGGGGGAGGCCCCTGCCAAGCTCGTTCTACGCGAAGGTAGGTGGCTTGCGGCTCGGTACACGCTTTTTCTCGTCGGTAGAGGAGCTTCTGACGGCGGGGCGCGCGCTGCCTTTCCTGGCCGGTTTGGCTGCGCTGCTGGGCGGGATATCGGCCTTCTTCAGTCGCAGTGACGGAAGAGGCGCGTCTGACGAATCGAGGTGGGGCACGGCTTTGCTGCTGATGGCCGGGGGCGGGTACGTAACCGGTATAATGCTGACGCTCCCCTGGTTTGGGCAGGAGGACCGCTACCTCTTGCCGGTGCATCCCTTCATCGTTGTGTTGGCCGGCATGCTCCTGTGGCGAATAGCGCGCGTTCTCCCTCTTGAAAGGCTCCTGGCCGGCCGGTACGCTTCTCCTGTAGTCGCATTTGCCTTTATCGCGCTGTTGGTGGGGGCCAACTACTTGTGGGCCACGCGCAACTATGCCGTGCAGGTACGCAA
The DNA here is from genome assembly GCA_038231875.1 of Chloroflexia bacterium. Lineage (GTDB taxonomy): Bacteria > Chloroflexota > Chloroflexia > QHBQ01 > JADMIH01 > JADMIH01. Next base: position 9,338 of record JBBSIX010000113.1, read on the forward strand.
TATCGCCGACGGCCACATCGCCCCGGCGCGTTGGCTGGCGGGGCACACCCCTCCCGACGCAGTAATAGCCTCTGAGCCGATTGGGGCGGTCAAGCTCTTTTCCGAGCGGCGCACCGTTGACCTCGTTGGGTTGACCAC
>JBBSIX010000114.1:0-9464 GCA_038231875.1 Chloroflexia bacterium
GTTGGTTTGCTAACATCCATCCTATAGGATTGGCGCTTGGACGCGCTACTCTAAACTAGCAATCAAGGTATAATCATTCTGTAACACCTATATCGAAAGAGGAGGTTTTCATGCTCGTAGTCATGGTACGCATACCTATCGGTTCGGAGGAAGAAGGAGACCGGATGGTAGACCGCTTCCGCAACCGCGCCGGGCTGGTGGACAATATGCCCGGGTTTCTCGGTTTTGAACTGCTCAGGGGCGACAGCGAACTGGTGTCAACTACGCGCTGGGCCACGCGTGGCGATTTCGACAATTGGATGAAGAGCCAGGCCAACGCCGAAGCCCACGGCAGAGCGCCCCAGCCCACCGGCGGCGGCCACCCACGAGGGGAACGCGAGATGCAACACGGCCAGGACGCGGCCTCGGCTTCAGGCCCGCCTCAGCCGGCGCAAGCGCAACGAGGCAACCAGAGCAGCGTGATGGTCTACGAAGTAGCGCTGCCTGAGGAAGCAGGCGCATAGTTGGGAGGCATAGGCGACACCTTTTCATCCCTCTCCTGGGTGATGCTGCTTGGAGCGGGCATTACCTTCTACCAGTTGAGCCGCTCCCGGCATGAGTTCTGGGGAAGCAGGGCCACCCCGCGTGTGAGGCAACTGGCAGGTGGGGTAGCCTTCTTTCTGCTGGTGCCCCTGGGAGTGCTGCTCCATGAGTTTGGGCATATACTAGCCGCCTGGAGCACCGGCAGTCGGGTGCTCGGCCTGCACTATTTTGCCTACTGGGGATATGTAGAATATATCCCGGCCAACAATAGCCCCTTGCTCGACTGGTATGTCGCCCTGGCCGGCAACTTCGCGAGCTACCTGCTGGGGATAGTTTGCCTGGTCGCGGCTCTTGCCCTGAAACCGAGCAGGCCCGCCGTCAACATCACGCTTGCACAGTTGGGGATACTCGAACTGGTGCAAACGCTGATCTTCTACCCGCTGATCAGCCTTGACCCAGGCTTCCAGGGCGACTGGGACAGCATCTACTCGTTCCAGGCTCCAATCGCCTCCGGTCTCACCCTGGCCGTTCACCTGCTGTCGTTGGCCGCCTTTGTGGTGTTTATGCGTTCAAATCAGAGGGCCAAAGCGTTGCTCGGCGTGTAGAGCCTTACTGCACTACTGCATTACTGCATCCACTGGCCCAGGCCGCCCATACCCCGGCGTTTGCCTTTGCCCTTCTTCATCATGCCCCCGCCGCCGGTCATCATCTTCATCATCTTTTGCATCTGCTTGAACTGGTTGAGCAAAGCGTTCACGTCCTGCACCGTGCTACCGCTGCCTCTGGCGATGCGGCGGCGGCGGCTGCTGTCTATAATGTCGGGGCGATGACGCTCCTTGGGGGTCATCGAGCGGATGATGGCCTCGATGTGGCTCAGATCGTCCTCGCGCACCTGTAGGTCCTGTTGGCGCATCGCCTGGCCTAGACCGGGTATCATCCCAAGCACCTGCTCCAGGGGACCGAGCTTCTTTACCTGCTGCAACTGGTTGAGGAAATCTTCCAGATCAAAGCTGGCGGTGCGGAGTTTCTTCTCCATCGCCCGCGCCTGATCCTCATCGTACTCCGACTGAGCGCGCTCCACCAGGGTCAGGATGTCGCCCATGCCCAGGATGCGCCCCGCCACCCGATCCGGGTAGAAAAGCTCAAGGGCATCGGTCTTTTCGCCGGTTCCTATATACTTGATCGGCACGCCGGTGACTTCACGCACCGAAAGGGCCGCACCCCCGCGACTGTCGCCGTCCATCTTGGTCATAATCAGGCCGGTCACGCCCAACTTATCGTTGAACTCCGAGGCTGCGCGCACAGCGTCCTGGCCAGTCATAGCATCAACTACCAGCAGCGTCTCGGTCGGGTTGAGGCGGCTCTTTATGGAGGCAACCTCCTGCATCATCGCCTCGTCAATGTGCAGGCGACCTGCCGTGTCGAGGATTACCACGTTGTGGTTGCCCACCTGCCCCTGGCGCACGCCGTTGACGGCGATGTTCACCGGGTTGGCGCCCGCCGGCTCGGTATACACCGGCACGTTTAGCTGCTTGCCCAACGACTGCAACTGGTCAACGGCTGCCGGGCGGTACATATCGGCGGCCACCAGCAAAGGGTTATGCCCGCTTCGCCTCATCTGGAGGGCCAGCTTGGCCGCTGTGGTGGTCTTACCGGAACCCTGCAAGCCTACCAGCATCACCACAGTGGGCGGGGTTCTGGACATCTCTAGTTTGGCAGGCTCGCCGAGCAACTCTATAAGTTGGTCGTTGACTATGCCTACTACCTGCTGGGCGGGAGTGAGGCTCTTGAGCACCTCCTGCCCTACGGCTTTCTCTCGCACTTTCTCGACGAAAGTCTTGACCACCTTGAAGTTGACATCGGCCTCAAGCAGGGCACGGCGCACCTCTTTCATCGCCTCATCTATATCCCCCTCGTCGAGCCTGCCTTTGCTGCCGAGGCGAGTAAAGGCTCCGTTTAGTCTGTCAGATAAGCTCTCAAACATAATAAGTCAGGTCTCCTATGAGTAGGGGCACGGCGCGCCATGCCCCTACCCTTCTCTATTTTCAGAGGAGAATAACGCCTCTACAAACTGCCGAGCGTCGAACTCGGCCAGGTCGCCCAGCTTTTCGCCCGTGCCTATGTAGCGGATCGGCAGGCCCGTCTCGCGTGCGATAGCGAACACCACACCGCCTTTGGCCGTGCCGTCCAGTTTGGCTACTGCCAGGCCGGTCACTTGGGCAATATCGGTAAACGCTTCGGCCTGCTGCAATCCATTCTGGCCGGTAGTAGCATCGAGCACCAGCAACGTTTCGTGCGGCGCGCCCGGCAACTGCTTGGCTATGGTGCTCCGCACCTTGCGTAGCTCCTCCATCAGGTTGGTTTTTGTGTGAAGGCGACCGGCGGTATCTATTATCAACACATCGGCATCGCGCGACACGGCAGCCTTGATAGCATCGTACACTACCGCGCTGGGTTCCGCTCCCATCTGGTGGCGTATCACAGGCGCGCCCACACGCTCGCCCCAAACTTGCAACTGCTCGATAGCGGCGGCCCTGAACGTATCCCCAGCCCCGATCACGACGCTCCTGTCCTGGTCGCGGAAGCGCTTCGCCAGCTTGGCGATTGTGGTGGTCTTGCCCACACCGTTCACACCCACCACCAGCAGCACATAGGGGTGGGGTTCGGCTTCGAGTTTGGGAGCGGAGCCGTTGCCCCCGCTGCGGGCTGCGGCGCGCTCAGGCTGTAGCAGCACCCGCACGAGTTCGTCCTTCAGCGCCTGGTACACAACGGACGGCTTTTTGAGCCGCTCGTCAGCCACCCTTTCCTTGAGGCGGTCCAGCACCGCCACCGTGGTGTCCACCCCCAGGTCGGCCTGTATCAAGAGCGTCTCCAAGTCCTCCCAGATGTCTTCGGTGATCTCGTCTACCTCGAAAACAGAGGCTATCTGCCGGAACCAGGTGCGCCGCGTGCGCTGCAAACCTTCCTGTACTTGTTCCTGCTGTTCCTGAATTTGCTCTTCAGTTTTTGGTTGTTCTTTTCTCTTTAGCCAGTTAAACATATATTGCGCTCCACGTGCCCCATGCGTTGCCTGAGTGACCCACAGTAATTATACCGGAAGGTGGGCAGTCCTACCAATCACCGGGCGGATCAGCTGAAGGCGCCTCGGCAAACAAAAATGAGACGCATAACGCCTCATTTTTGTTTGCCGTCAGGTTTGCTCTTTCGAGGCTATGCCCCGGAACTCTGTAGATCGCTCCACATGGCCCTTACCTCATTGAGGAACTGACGCAAATTGTTCCAGATTTCGGTCTGCCGCTCTCGGTCGGGGACCCACACCATCAAGATGAGGCCGCCGAGCATGCCGAGCCAAAAGAGAAACCCGGTGGTATCTTTGGTGAGGTCAACGGTAGCACCCACTGCCGTACCTACTGCACCGCCAACACCGGAGGCCGCTTCCGAGGCGCGATGCCCCGCAAAGGTAGCAGCTTCACCGGCGCGGTGTCCTGCGAAAGTAGCGGCTTCGGTAGCCCTGTGGCCGGCAAAGGTAGCAGCATCGGCGGCCATAGGCTGCGCCCTGTCCAGCGCTTCAGTTGCCCGCTCGCGAGTCATCTGGAGCATATCGGAAAGCACATCGGGAGCCTGCGTAGCCACGTCACTCGCCATCTCGCCCATCCGGGGCAGTACGTCCTCGCGAACGCGCTGCACGGTGTCGCCGGCTGTTTGCGCGGCGGTCGGCAGTATGTCCTCACGTGCCGTCGTGACCGCTCTGCCGGCTGCTTTTTTGGCCTGCGGGAACAGGTCCTCGACAACTTTCGTGCCCAACGCTACTGCGACGCCACGCAACATGTCGCTCACCGAACCCGCGCCTTCTTTGGCAACTGATGCGGCCTTCTGCACACGGCTGTCCACGTCCCAGTCGTCGGCCAACTTACCGGCGCGCTCCTGGACGGCAGGCAGCACATCTTCCCGCACCCGTTCGGCCACAGTTTGGGCGGCGTCCTGTGCGGCAGGAAGGATGTCGCTTTGCACTGCGTCGGCGGCCCTGGGCACAATATCGTTTCGCACGGCGTCTATGGCGTCGGACAGCCGGTCTTTCAAGGTGCTCAACAAGCCTTCTATGCCGCTTGTGTCTACATCGCCCGACTTCACATCGGAGACAAGCCCGGCGGCCCGCTTGCGAACTTCGCCCGCAGCGTCTCCCGCATCGAAATCTTTGACCGCATCGCGCGTATCGGAGAGCAAACTCTCGGCCCGCTTGCGCATCTCGCCGACTGTATCCTGCACGTCAAGGTCGTCTGCGGCATCTTGTGCCTTGGAAAACCACCTGCCTGCGGTCTTGCGCGCGCCCTGTGCGGTGCCCTGCACATCGAGGTTGTCGGTGGCGTTTTGAACCTGGTTGAGAGCATCCGAGAGCAACGAAGAGAGCGATACATTCTTGGCGGCATGGCGCACAGCCTTTCGCAGGTCGCTTACCGTGCCTTCCGCATCGAACCCGGCGGCAGCGCTGGTGGCTTTGCCGGCGGCCTTATCCAGCAGAGTGCCCAGTTCGCCCTTTTGCACTGCGCCCGCCAGCTCTTTGGCGCCCTTCCTGCCCCGCTTGCCGGCTTCCGAAATGAACTCCTCGACCCGCTCCTGGGGTGTGGGGGGCCGCTTGCGCCGGCCAATCAGCACCAGGAAAGCCCCGACGATGGCTGCCGCCGATGCCGACAGTCCGAGGATCGGCACAAGGTCGCCCTCGTCCTCAAAGTCCATATCCAGGTCAAGCTCGTCGAAGTCGTCCTGTACCCCGCTATTCCAACTGCCCTGGGCCTCGTAGGAGCCTTGCTCCTCACCGGCGTTGTGCTCGGTGTTAGTATCGTCCATCACAAACCTCCTCTTTACGTATGCAGCCCTTAACAGAGCAAATAACATGCCTTGATACGCAGCAGGCGCCGGGCCGCCATGCGACTCAGCTAGGCTGTGCGCCGCCCTTGCTCGGTTAGTTGCCGCTCGCTATCCATCTTGAGCGACAGCAGTTGCGAAGTGCCGTCGCCTGCCATAGACACCCCGTATAGGGTGTTGGCCGACTCGATTGTGCCTCTATTATGCGTGATTACCACAAACTGTGTCTTCTCGCCCAACTCCTGTAGGGCCGACCTGAAGCGGGTGACATTGCTTTCGTCGAGCGCGGCGTCCACCTCATCGAGCACGCAAAATGGCACGGGGCGAACCTTGAGTAGGGCAAACAGCAGGGCTGCCGAAGTCAAGGCGCGCTCGCCGCCGGAGAGCGCCGCTAGGGTCTGCATGCGCTTGCCCGGCGGCTGGGCTGTTATCTCCACCCCCGATGCGCCCGCGTCCTGTGGATCGGTCAACTCCAACTTCGCCTGACCGCCGGCGAATAGGAGGCTGAAAAAGTGCTGAAACTTCTCGTTCACCTGCTCGAAAGTAGCTGTAAACTGCTCGCGCATGACGCGGTCCAACTCGGAGATCGCTTGGCGCAGCGAGCCAGCGGCGGCGCTCAGGTCCGACAGCTGCGTGTGCAAATATGTGTGTCGCTCGGCAAGGGAGGCATGCTCCTCCATCGCCAGGGGATTCACCGGACCGAGGCGCGACAGCCTGGCCTTGAGCGCCATGCCGGTGCGCTCCAGGGCTGCAAGCTCCTGCTCCGAGAGGGGTGCAGCGGCCTCGGAAGTCGTGAGAGGCAGAACAGGAGGGGGAGCCGCCGGATGCTCGCCGGCCCCGTGCTCCGGCGGTTCTGCTGTGTCGCCCAACTCCTCGATTATCTCGACGCGCAGGCTGTTGAGGGTTCCGATGCAGCGCTGGACGGCAACGTCGGCATGGCTGAGGGCCGTTTCGCCGTCGAGAAGGGCCGCCTGCACTGCTGAGTGCTCCACCTCTGCGCGATTGACATCCACTTCCAGCACGCGCACTTTGTGCTCGGCAGGGCCAACCTGAGCCTCTACCTCGGCCAGGCGGCCAGCAAGTTGGCCCACAAGTTCGGCCTGTTCTTCAACCTGCCGTCCGAGGAGAGCTTGCGCCTCAGCGCCCGTTCCCAGGCGCGCCTGCAAATCAGCCAGCCTGACTTCATGGCGTTTTGCCTCGCGAGCCAGTTCATCGCGGCGCGCCTGGACATTGCGTAACGCCTCGGCCAGCACCGCGAGGCGTGTGCGGCCTGCCCCAGCCGACCCCGCCGCAGCCTCACGCTCGGCTGTCGCCGCCTCTATGTCCGACCGCAGTGCCGCCACCTCGCCCGCCAACGGTTCAACCTGGGCCGCCAGTTGTGCAAACTCGGCGCTCGTACTCTCCAGCAACGACTGTTGGCTGTCTATAGTGCGGCGCGTTTCTCCCAGCAGCCCGGTGCGCCACGAAATCTCCTGCTGCAAACGCGCCGTCACCGACTGCTGCTCGACGTGGGCCATTTGAGCAGCCACCTGTTTCTTCCGCGCCTCCTCCGCACCCGCCGCCAACTTTGCGAGTTGGTTCTCGCTTTGGCGCACCTCGTCCAGTGCCTGGGTCAGCAGTTCGTCTGCCTCAACCAGTTCGCGCTTGAGACCCTCTGCGGAGGCAGTCAACTCACGTCGCTTGCGCTCGCGAGCCAGTATAGTTCGTCCCCTGGCGCGGTTATCGTCGGCGCGAGTGTTCGAGCCGCCGGCCACCGAACCCCCAGGGCGCACCACTTCGCCGTCCAGCGTGGCGAGGGTCCAGGGAGCGCCCGCCGGCATAGAGGAGAGGGCGCGGCGGGCGGCGGGCAGGTCGTCCACAACAAGCAGTCTGCCCAGAAGCGACTCGGCCAGTACACCGAGTTGTGGGCTGTACTCCACAAGGTCGCGTGCCAGGCCCCTGATCCCCTGGCCTCTGGGAGGATTGGAGGCGGGGGAGGCACGCAGCGTGTCGAGCGGCAGGAAAGTGGCTCGCCCCGCCGCATGAGTCTTGAGCATCGAGATCGCCCGTTCGGCGTGGCTCCACCGCTCCACAACCACATCCTGCAAGCGCCCACCAAGAGCGGCTTCAACGGCGATTTCCAGGTCCGGGGGAACCTGTAGGAGTTCCGCCACCGTGCCCACGACCCCCTCTAGTTTGCCTTCGCGAGCAGCAGTCATCACCGAACGCACGCCGCCGAACAGGTTGGCGCTCTGTTCGCCAGCCAGCGCGGTTAGTTGCGAATTAAGGCTATCCAGCCGCCTCTGCAACTCTCGCCTGCCGGCCTCGACCGATAGCTGGGCGGCCCGCCTTTTTGACAGTGCAGATTGCGCTTGAGCCGCTTCTGCTTCGGAGGCGGCTACAGCCTGCCGTGCGGCCAGAAACAGGTCGTGCCGTTCGTCGCGGGCCGCTTCTTCGGCCTGCAATTTACGGTTGAGTTGCGAGAGGGCGCTTTCGGCCTCCTGCGCGACGCTGCTTTGTTCGGCTATGCGTCTCTGCGCATGGCTCATGCGCGACTCCAGGTCAGCCGCCTTGCGCTGGACGCTCTCCAGGAGACCGGCGCGCCCTTTGTGGCGCTCGGTCAACTCGTTCAGTCGAACGTCATGGTCGGCCAGGCGCTTTTCTTCGTCGCGGCCTGCCTCCCGCAGCAGGGCGATCTCCTCCTGCTTGAGGCTCATCTCCTCCTCGGCCTCCGCAAGCCTGCGCTGCACAGCCTCCTGAGCGGTCAGCAGAGCGCTGCGCTCCTGCTCTATCCCAGCAGTCTGCGCTCTGGCGGCAACCAGGCGCTCGGCGAGCACCGCATGGCTTTGCGACTGGGCAGCATGGCGGGCCTGCAACTGTGCACGGAGTTCGTGCATCTCGGACACGCTGTCCACAAGCTCCCACACCACCCGGCGGGCTTCCGTTAGGCGCAAGGAACTTGCCTCTACCCCGGCTTTGAGCGACGCAACCTGCTTGCCGGCCGCCTGCTCTTCCGCCCGTGCCGAGGTCAACTGCCCACTTGCGATCAGCAGGCGCGCAGTGTACAGCTGCCGTTGCGCCTCGCGCCATTCAGCCTCTATTTTGCCGTACTCCTGTGCCTGCCGAGCCTGTCGCTCCAGGCGGCGCACCTGGGGTTCAAGCTCGGCGGCCAGGTCGCCCACGCGGGCCATATTCTCCTCGGTGCGGCCCAGGCGGCGCAGGGCGTCCTCGCGCTGCACAAAGTACCCCCTGATCGCGGCGGCCTCCTCGAACAGTTCTCGGCGTTCCTCCGGTCGCAAAGAAAGGGCCGAGTCTACCAGCCCTTGACTCACCACAGTATAAGCCTGCCCCAGCGTAGAGGCCACTTCCAGCACGTCACGCAGACGCACGCGGCTCTTGTTGATATAGTACTCGTTCTCGCCGGAGCGATACGCCCGCCGCGTCAAAGTCACTTCCGCAAAATCGAGCGGCAGCAGCCGGTCCGAGTTGTCCACTGTCAGGGATACTTCGGCCATACCCAACGGCCTGCTCGTGCCGGAGCCTGCAAAGATAAGGTCTTCAGTGCGCTTGGCACGCAACTGTAGCAGCGATTGCTCGCCCAGCACCCAGCGCACCGCGTCGGCCACGTTGCTCTTACCCGAGCCGTTGGGGCCGACGATGGCGGTGATACCCTCGCCGAGGGGCAAGTCGGTGCGAGGGGCGAATGTTTTGAAGCCCTGTAACGAAAGGTGTTTTAGGCGCATAAGAAAGTTAGGAAGGCGCTCTCATAGGAGCCGGCTCGCGGAAAAGCCAGGCGCTTACCTAGAAGCCCCCGCCGTAGTAAGCGCTGACCAGCATTCGCTGCAATAGTTGTATCAGCAGTATCACCACGATAGGCGACAAATCTATCGGCAGCGGCAGGATACGCAGCATTACCGAACGTATCGGTGCGAGCAGAGGCTCGGTAACGTCCAACAGTATCTTCGTCCACGGATCCTTACCCACCGGATAAACCCACGAGAGAAAGGCCCGTACTATTATAGCAATTGTGATCAGGGTCAGCAGCCCATTCGCGAACTGAAATATGGTGCTTGAAATCATCTAGATTATCTCCGTAGCTA
>JBBSIX010000115.1:0-9434 GCA_038231875.1 Chloroflexia bacterium
GGAAGCGGCAAGGTTTTCAGCCGAGACAACCAGATGTATGTTGTGGCGGCCTCCCTCCGCAAGCAGCCTGTTCAGCGCGGTTACGGCTTCGGCCCACTTGCGCCCGCCTCCACAGAGCGTTTCTACTCCATCAAGCAGCACCACAAGCGAGGGTTCGTCCCTCTTTGGGGCAAGCGGCCCCGAAAAAGGCTCATTCTCAACATCGCTATCGTCGAAAGTAAGCTCATCCTCGTCGCCCAGCCGGAAAGGGTCCTGCGCCTGGGCGCGCCGCGAGAGGGTACGCAGCGCCCAGCGCAGTGAGAGCATCGCCTCGACGGGACCGTTGGCGACGGGGCAAGCCAGGTGGGGCAGGCGCTCAAGCCCCCGGAACGCCCGGCCTTCGCCTGTGCAGTCTACCGGCAGTAGACGCACCCTGTCGGGCGAGTTGTGCAGCGCCAGCGAGAGGGCTATCCCACCCAGCAGGCTGCTCTTGCCCGCGCCTCGATTGCCCACCACAAGCAATGGGTTCACATCGGGCGCATTCAGCCTCAGCAGCAAGGGTGTGCCTTCGCTGTCGAGGCCCAGTGTGGCGGTGACGGGCGGCACCACGTCGGCCACACGCTGCACAATGGACAGCAGGCGCACGGGCACAGGGTCGGGGCGGGGTACTTCCAGGTAGACCCCCTCCTCGCCGTGCGACAAACGACAAGAAACTACGCCCAGTTCCTGCGCGATCTCCGGCACAAGCGCCGCGAGTTGGGTAGCGCGCACTCCCGGCGGCAACACAGCATGGAAGTGCGCCAGCCGGGGCGACAGCTTGCCGCCGTCAATGTGCGCCTTTATGCCGTGCGAGCGCAGGATGTACTCTATGCCGTCTGCCTGGTGGTCCAGGATGTCTTTCATTGCCATGCTTGTGTCCTACTGCGCTTTGAGCACCATCGTGATGATGCCCTGGATATGCACCGGGTCGGGGTCATACTCGCTGCGATTAGCGTGGAGGCGGATAGGATCGGTGGAGGCAGTGGCCGACTGTAGGAAGATGTGGTCGCGCCGCTTGTAGAACCGCTTGAGGGTCGCCAGGCCGTCGGCGCCGGCAGCATCGCCATCATAGGCGGCCACCACAAAATCGCCGTCGTCGGCCCAACTTTGGGGCTTGACGATAACCACGTCGCCTGGTTCAATGCCCACGTGGGTCATTGATGTGCCGCGCACTTTGAGGGCATAAGCCCCGTCACGGGCCGTCGCCCTGTCCACCAGCACACCGCCCTCGTAGTCCAGGCAGTCGTACTCCTGGAAGGCCACCGTCACATCGTACCGGCCTGCCGCGATCTCGCCGACCACCGGCACACGGAGGGTGTTTGAGGAGGGTTGTGCGCTGAGGCCGGCAATGCTGGAGACGTACACGCTGCTGTTGTGCTTATTACGCACCCTCACGCCCGCCTGAGCTACCCCATGCGGGTCGCTGCCGAGCAGCCGGTAGGCGGTAATGTCGGGCTTGCGGGCGCGGAGAACCACTTTGTGCCGCGCCTTTGCGTCTGCCGTCTCCTGCTCTACACGGCTGAAGTGCGCCCAGGCGGGGTCTGGTCCCGGCTGCGGGCCGGTGCGCGAGCCGCGTTGCGGGGCAGCAGATGTGTGCCTTCCAGGTAGATGTATCACCATCTTCTTTACCCTCCCTACAGCTGTTACGAAGCCGACTTTCCGGCTGGACCTTCAAACCCGAACCTCGTGAGCGGATGGCGAACCGGCCATGAGGTTGAGGCTCAGGCCGGCATGGTTTATCTTTGGCATGGCTCCGGGCCATATGCCATTAGGCGTAATCTTCTGTTTTCCACCCTGAGCAGCGCCTAGCTGAGACGGCGAATCACACCTATCACGCGCCCCTTGATCTCAAGGTTGTCGGGGTCGGTGTAGATAGGGGACATGGTGCTGTTGGCGGGTTGCAGGCGAACGCGGTCATCTTCGAGGTAGAACCTCTTGAGGGTAGCCTCCTGCTCGGCCTTGAGCCATGCAGCCACCGTCTGGCCGTTCTCGGCTGTTTCCTGCGCTTCCAGGATCACCAGGTCGCCGTCGTTGATCAAGGCATCTATCATAGAAGTACCCTTGACGCGCAGCGCGTACAGGTGGTCTATATGCGAAGCGTGGCGGCCCAGGAAGTCGCCCGTTACCTCTACCGTATCTTCAGTGGCCGTGCCCATGCGGATATCCTCCAGCACGGGGATCGGGGAACCGGCGGCAATCGGTGTGGGCGCTATCGGTATCTGGAACATGGGCATGGGGTTGCGCCCCCTGCCGCTGCCGTCCACAAGCTCGATAGCCCGCGACTTGTTGCGGTCGCGCCTGATATGGCCGCCTTCCTCCAGCGCTCTCAAGTTGTAGTCTACAACCGAGGTGGAGGTGTTGCCTGAGGCTGTGCGTACCAGCCCGGCACGTTCCACCTCGCCCTTTATCTCTCGTATCGAGGGGGCATAGCCGTGATCCCTCAGATATTCGCCGATAAAGTTGAGGATAAAGCGTTGACGCTCCGACATCTTTTTCTTTTTCATGATTATAATTCCTCTCTAGTACCCTTCAAGCTCTGCTTGGAAGGCGTCAGCACAGGAGTTTATCGTGTCGCCCACCTATGCCTGTTTCGACTATATCATAGAACATAGGTTCTTGTCAATACTCTTTTGCACATTTTTGGAACAAATATACTACCAATAATGGGCGTTGGGGGTGGGATAGACTTATGCTTCTTACTCAAAACTCCCCCCGGCTGCTATTACCTATCTCCTATTTTGCCGATGCTTGGCCGGCGGTAGAATAGAACTAGAGTAGTAAAGGGGTAAAAGGGTCAGGCGAATAGGAATACAAGAATCACAGGAGAGTCCGTTTTATGCGTGAGTTGCTCGATATAATACCTTACCTCGATCTGGTTATCGGGGCGATGCTATTGTTCTTCGTATATGTGGGTTGGAAGCACGGCGTGCCCAAGTTACTGATGGCGGTGGGTGCGATCTACACAGGCTTTCTGCTGGCGTCGGTCTACTACCATCTGGTCGCGGTGCTGCTGGCTAATGCCTTGAATATCAGGGCCGACTTTACAACCGACCTGGTGTCGTTTGTTATTCTGGACGCTGCGATTACAGGGCTGATGCTGCTGCTGCTGGTTAATCTGTTCAGCCACGTCGAGGTCAAGGGGCGGTTGGCTGTGTTCGACAAAGTGTTCGGTTCGTTGATCGGGTTCTTTGCGGGGGCGTTGGTGATAGGTATACTTGTCGCCCTGCTGCGTGTGCCGGTGGAGGCCGCCAACACCAAGATCAACAGCGCGGCGAATATGCCGATAGTGCAGGTGTTCAACATCGGGTATGGGCGTTCGGCGCTGGCGCCCGTCTTTATGAAAGCTGCCCCCTACTTGCTGCGTACCGTCGAACCCGCGCTTCCCCAGGAAGCCAAAGACAAAGGCGCGGTGCCCTTGCTGCAAAGCATAGTCGCCGGAAGATAATTCTCTACCTCGACCGAAAGAGTGTGGCGCATCGCGCCACATTTTTGTTGTTGCCGCTTCTTGTATAATCGTAATGGATAGATTTTGCTGAGACCAGACAGGAGGCTTTATGGACGAGCAGGCAGTAGATACCTGTATATTTTGTAAGCTGGCGAAGGGCCTTGTGCGCGCCGACATAGTGTACCAGGACGACAAAGTGGTGGCGTTCAAGGATATTCACCCGCAGGCCCCGGTGCATGTGCTTATTATCCCACGCGAGCATATCACCGCTCTGTGGGAGGTAGACCCCACGCACGTGCCGATATTGGGACGCCTGCTGACCACCGCCAGCGAGGTCGCCGCCCGCACTGGGGTGCAAGAGAGCGGCTACAGGGTGGTGATAAACACCGGCCCCGACGCGGGCCAAAGCGTTGACCATCTGCACCTTCACCTGCTGGGCGGGCGCGAACTCAAGTGGCCGCCCGGATAGCTACGGCGTTGGAGACGCATGAGGCATAGTTTGCCCCGGTGTGCGACCTGAAGATACAACAACTTTGCAAACAAAAAGCAGGAGGAGCGGCATTATACCGCTCCTCCTGCTTTTGTTTATGTGGCTTGTCGTTGCTGTTCGGCAGGCAACAGCCGGAGCCTAGCCTAGCTAAGGGGCAACGACATGTACAGTGCCGGTCATGAAGGGGTGAGGTATGCAGTAGTAGGGGAAGTCACCCAGGTCGTTGAACTGGCGTGTGTACATCTGCCCCTGCTGTATATTGCCGCTGGCGAACAGCCCGGTGTCGCTGGTCACTGTGTGATAGACCTGATCGGAGTTGGTCCAGCTCACGCTCATGCCCAGTGTTACCGTTATCTGCTCCGGCATGTAGGCGAAGTCCCTCATTTCTACAGTCGCTATCGGCTGTGCTATAGACGTTGATGTTGCCGTGGCAACAGCAGTAGCCACCTGTGTGGAGGTTGGAGGTACGAGTGTGGAGGTAGGAAGTACGGCTGTAGAAGTGGAAAGTGGGACAGAGGTAGCAGTCTCCGTAGGCGCAGGCGGTACAACCGTAGCGGTGGGAGCGGGGTTGGAGCAGTCGGGGAAGAAGGTGTTGGCGTCTATCTTGGCTGCTTGCCCTCTCGTCACGTTCGCATTCGGCCTGAAGTACGGGCGGTTCTGCGAGTCGCATGGCTCGCCCGGTCCACCGCAAGGGTAGCCGCCCATCACGTTGCGCGAGGACAACCGCTCCACCCATACGTAGAAGGGACTGGTTGGCGGCACGTCCGTGTAGGTCTGCCTCGATACCGGCTCCGAGAAGCCTGCCGCGTTGGACACGATCTTGGAGAGTTGTCCCCTCGAAGCCGGGGAGTTCGGGCGGAAGTACGGACGGTTGTCCGGTGCGATACAAGGCTCATCAGGTCGCTGCCCGCAGGGGTAGCCTCCCATCACGCCTTCGTTGCTCAACTGCTGTATCCACAGATAGAAAGGAGAGCTTTCGGGCACATCCTCGTAGATGCGAGGTCCGGGGAAGGTGGTGATCTCATCGGAGAGCGCCACAATCTTAGAGATTTGCCCACGTGTGATGGAAGCGTTGGGCCGGTAGTAAGGGTCGTTGCTACCGTTGCAAGGCTCGCCCGCGCCACCGCAAGGATAGCCTCCGATGATATTGCGGCAAGCGAGGCACTGCACGAATGGATAGAAGGTGTTGGAAGGCGGAACATCAGCGAACTGGATGTTGCACGCTGTAGGTGTGGCTGTGGCTGTACCTGCTACTACCGTTTCGGTCTCTGTAGAGGTGGCTACTGCTGTGGAGGTAGAAGTAGAGATAGTGGTAAGAGTAACCACTGAGGTGGAGGTGGGAGCCGCCGTATCTGTGGCTACTGTCGTGCTGGTGTTGGTCGCTACGGCCGTGCCGGTTCCCGTAGGTAGAATGGTGAGAGTACTCGTGGCTACTGGCGTGCTGGTGCGGGTAGCTGTGGGGACGTCGGTGGCTACTGTCGTGCCGGTGCGGGTAGTTGTGTTGGTGCCGGTGGCTACTGCTGTGCTGGTGCGGGTAGTTGTAGACGTGCCGGTGGCTACTGCCGTGCCTGTACCACAGCTGTTGGTGGGCCGGGTAAAGGTCAGGTCCAGGCCGTTGATGTTGTTGACGGTGGTGTTGCAGGAGTACTGCGTGAACAGAGTACCATCTTTCTGCACCCCGATAGTGGCGCTTACCGCATTCTGTGTTACTGTTCCGTACACGATGTCAAACTGGTTCGGCTGCGCCTCGTACATCCTCACCTCGAAGTTGGCTGTACCGCCGCCTGAGAAGTAGGTGGTACGCCATTCGATGTGGAGGGTGCGGTTGGGCGCTGTGCCTGTGGTCGAGGTGAAGATACCCGAACCCGAGGCAT
Source organism: Chloroflexia bacterium (assembly GCA_038231875.1). GTDB lineage: Bacteria > Chloroflexota > Chloroflexia > QHBQ01 > JADMIH01 > JADMIH01. The sequence continues at coordinate 5,828 of JBBSIX010000115.1, forward strand.
CCGTCCGCAGGTCGTCCCAATGAGGGAATATCTGGTAAGTGGCGCTAGCGGACGGTAGGCAGTTGTTGGAGAAGGCGTTGTCCGCTATATCAAAGCTCACGATCCCGTTGGAGCCGACTTCGGCGTTGGTGAACGGGCGGTCGTACAGGCGCACCAAGAACGGCAGGTTGAACGAGGTGGTGCAGTCGTCGCAGTGGTTGCCGACATCCACAACACCGGCCACTATAGTGGCTGTGCTGGTGGCAACCGTGTAGTTGATCGAGCAGGGTGTGGCTGTGCCGGTGGGAACAGCAGTGGAGGTTTGCGTACTGGTGGAGGTAGGCAACGTGCCTGTGACGGTGGGCGTCGGTGAGCCGGAGGGGGTGGTGGCATCGTACCGCTGGTTGAAGCCTGCGGCGTTCGGGGTGCCGTTGCTGTAGTCATAGCCGCCCAGAGCGTACAGGTAGCCGTTCAGTTGGGCTACGCCATAGTTGCGGGTGGGATTGACGAGGCTGGGGAAAGCGCCCCAGCTATTAGTGCCGGGGTCGTAGAGGTAGCCTTGCGCGTCGGGCACAGGGTAAACCCCGCCCGCAACCGCCACATGGCCGGCTATTTCATACGGCGTGCCCGTGTTGTAGGCCCACGCGCCCATGTCGCCCCTGGCGGTAGGCAAACTGGCGAGAGTTTGCCAGGTGCCGACGGCGGGGTCCAGGCGTTCCACTCTATCATTGGGGACAAGCTGCCCGGAGGAGGAGTCGAAAGTATCGCCGCCTATGGCGTAGAGCTTACCGTCGAGAGACGCGCCCGCGATATAGCCGCGCGCCAACGAAAGCGGAGCGCCGGTTAGTTGCGTCCACTTCTGGCCCGAAGCGCCCATCGGGTCGAACACCCAGGTGTCATTGAAAACCTGCCCACCGCTGAGGCTGCTGAAACCGCCAAATATGTAGAGCTTGTTGTTCAGCACGGCATAACCGCCCGGTATACGCACGGGGCTGGCGGGCCAGGCATCGGAAGTCAGAGTAGTTATAGTATCGGCAACCGGGTCGTAAACCCGTACAACGGCGGTGGGCACGCTGTTCACGCTGCTGCCGCCAACCGCATAGATACGTACACCGCTGGTATCGGTAAGGGTAACTACAGCCATGTTCGAGCTGTATATGCTGCCTTGCAGTGTACCGTCGAGTAGGGCGCTCTTACGCACCCAGGAGCCGGGGTCGCCGGGGGTGTACTCGAATATAGAGCGCAGGCTGCTGTCTTCACCATCCACCCCGATGCGTCCGCCCATGAGGTAGACTTTACCGTTGGGCGGGTAAGCTGCCGCGCCTCCGCGCTTGATGCGGGCGGGATAGGAACCCGGAGTGGGGGAAACCGATATAGTGGGGAAAGGCGCAATGGTAGCCCACGTGCCGCTGGGTTGGTTCGACTTGAATGTGCTGCCCTCTCCTTTGGCTACAACCGGCGCAGACTGCGCCGCTGTGAAGGCGGTAGCCGGTGCGCTAGCCTGGGAGATGCCGCCCATCATGAGCATAGAAGCGGCAAAAAGCGTAAGCCCCAGCACTACGGCACCCAGTAACGAACCTAATAGGCGTTTGTTCATATTCATCCTTCCTTCTTTGCAAATTCTTTTCTTCACGCGCATGCGCCCAGCCCGGAGCATAACACTCCAGGCTCAGGCACATTATTACACCTAAAACCGGACATAGGGCGGTTCACTGAACAGATGCGCCGGCTTCGGAACACACCCGATACCTCTACAGGCTGCTGCACGGCATAGGGAGAAGTCTGGGCCGCGCCACGCATGGGCGGCCCAGGGCTGGAACGTTACAGTTGCAATCGGCCCGTATGTGTGCCGGCGGCGGCTTAGTTGGAGCCGGGGCCGTCGGGACGAGGCGGAGGGTTGATAGAGAACTGGGCACAGCCGCAGGTCGCCACGCGCTGCCCGGCGGAGTTCAAGCACTCGCAGTCGCAGCAGGTCCAGTAGCCTCCACCGGATGCGGTTGTCCAGCAACCAGTCTGATAGTACTGGTAGTACACTACGCACTGATAAACTTGTCCGCTGGACAGGTGCTCGAAACAGTGCCCGCCGTGACAACCTGAGAGGTTCCCACCGCCCGTGTTGCAGTATGGGCCGGGAGGGGAGCAGCTTATCGTGGGGACGTCGCTGGTGCCGCCGTTGCCTCGCGCTGCCGCCGAGCCGGTGATGACATGGCCTGCTGCCAGGGCAGCCATTCCGCCGAACACTGTGGCGCCCGTCTGCCCCAGGAACTTGCGGCGTCCCATCGTGCGGGCCAATCCTTCGCTTATCACTCTAACTTTTTGGTCGAACATTTTTGCTTTCTCCTCTTTTGTTTTTGATCCGGTTTCGTTGGGTTGCCTCTAAGTTGTACCAGCACACGCTTTATCTCTGGTTTGCCGCTTTCCATGAAATCTGAACTTGGGGCATGTGCTAGCTTGCTCCCTGCATAGCGGGTTCGCCCTGCTTGCCGGTCTTTAGCTCCTTATAGTAGAGGTCGAGGCCGGATTTGGTGTTTGCCAGACCCTTAGCCCGAACGATGCCGTTTTCGTCCAGGAAGGTTATAAAGGGTGTCACTCGCACTTTGTACCTGTCCAGCAGATTTTGGTCGGGCGTGTGCGCGGCAACAGGTATAGTAGCCCCCATATCCGAAACGAACTTGAGGCTTTCTTCAGGCTCGGCGGCGTTGAGCCAAACGACCCCTACCTCGGAGTGCGACTGCGCCCACTGGTGGAGTTGTGGGAGGAGGGTGCGACAGGGGCTACAGTTGGGCGAACCGAAAACCAACAGGAGCGGGCGGCCTCGGTAGTCGGATGCCCTTTGGAGGTTGCCGTACTGGTCGGTGAGGCTGAAATCGGGGGCTTTTACACCTCGCTCCAGGCCGTCGCGCGATACCCCTTCCGCGCTCCCCAGGTACATAATGCCCAACTGCCTGTACAGGAGGATGACCAACACTATAAGCGTCAACACCACCACCCAAAGAACGATATAACTTAGTAGCCAGATGCCTTCCATAGTGTAACAACAGAGTCGACGCTAGACTTGCTCTTGGCCTCTTGGAGCGCCACGGTCGCCATGCGACATGCGGCTTACATGCGTAAACAGCTCCAACTATAAAAGAGGTCTAGAGGCTGGGCGCTTGTCTTTCTGTATCACTCCCTTCGCAGTTTTGTCGGAAAACTGCCAACAGTACGGGTTGTGCTTATTATAGGGGGTGGGGGCCTCCTTGTCAATAGTTGCATTAGAGAATCATCTAACGGTTTGACAAATATCTTATCCCTTTAGGACCGGGGTTGTTTTCAGAAACACGCCCTGAATACCATAAAAACAACAGGAAGCGCATATGCGCCTCCTGCCGACTAAAGTTCGATATATCCGGTTTGCCGAAGACCGTTACCTGGCGGGGTTGCAGCCTGGGAAGAAGGTGTTGGCGTCTATCTTAGCTGCCTGCCCTCTCGTCACGTTCGCGTTCGGCCTGAAGTATGGCCGGTTCTGCGAGTCGCATGGCTCGCCCGGTCCACCACAGGGGTAGCCGCCCATCACGTTGCGTGAAGACAGTCGCTCCACCCAGATGTAGAACGGGCTGTCGGTCGGCACGTCCGTGTAGGTCTGCCC
>JBBSIX010000116.1:0-9412 GCA_038231875.1 Chloroflexia bacterium
CGAAGCAAGAACCCCCGTGCATATCTGGTGGTTATTCCCCGATGTTGGCGGCAAGGATAGAGGGCAGGCACGGAGGGTTCTGCTTCGCAATTCAGGCCCCTACACGACATCGGTCCACCCTCAGTCTGAACAGTTACGGCTGATCACCGTTTTATGCACACCTATCGTTCGGTAATCCGAGCCTGGTTCCTTGTTTGACACCCATTAGAAACAGGCGTCCGCAGGCGCGAGCAGGTATGTTACGGCTACTGTTAGTTTCGTAGGGCGTGAGCAGTACACCAGGATCCGCACTGGCGACGCTGGGCCACTGTGGGCGCTACTCCTCCCTGCCCCGTCAGCAGCAACGTGGTGGAGCCGAGTTGGTCTCCCACTATGCGCTGCTGCCCGTCCGAGCCGTCGCTGCGGTTGGCTCGCCTCATCCCCACCCGCTTGCCTCCAAAGGTGTAGTAGCTGATGTATGGGTGTGCAAGGAAACTGGGTGCTGGTAATTCGGAGATTGAAATTCGACTTTCTTGTGTGTCTAGTTTTTGCATTACACTAAGCTAACCTGAACAACATCGGCAGTAGGTTCGGCACAGTAATGTCTGCAACCATTCTACATGTTCGATCACATCTGAACTGATTGATGTTGCTAGCCAGTTTTTCAGGAAGCGGTTGGCACTTTGCTGAAAACTGAAATAGAAGTCTTCCATATCGAACTGGTAAGCCCAGTTCCCATTATAAGTAGAGTCCCACCATACAGCATTAGGATTGCCCTCGTTCTGAGTATCCAATGAGATCTCTCCCTGGCAGTGAATACAGCCAATCAAGATAGGTGGTACTCGCGCACCCGGCAATCCTCTTGACAAGGAGTGCGCTTCTCTATAGCTGTATATGACATCAAGATGGGCGTCGTCATCCATCACTGCAAGTATGCTTTCAACCTGTCGGTTAAGTAAGCTTGCAATACTTATGTTCTCAGGAACTTGCTCATCGGCAAGTTGCGGCACTTTATCATGGCATATCCTTGTTTGATGTTCTGCAAACCAGGTGATAAGCGGGTCCAAGTTCCATTGCCAACGGAAGAGTTCAACTGCTGCGGCGCTGTCTGTAATTATCCTGATCACGAGTTCGCCCCATGCTTCACTACTTGATCGTAAATCGTTTGGGTAAGGGTGCAGCTTAGGATTTAGATCAAAACGCAATCGGTTCATCATTTCCCCTTGACATACGTGTTGTACTGACTTTGGCTGATTACCCCATCCTCCCTCATCTGACGCAGAAGGGTACATGAACTGTATGCCGAGTACCCTTTGGGTGATAGGTAAGCCAACCACTCAAGTTGAGTAGTTGGGAAAAAGCTGGTATCGTCAATAACTAGGCAAGAGCCGACGGGCATGATGACCGCTAGCGGTAGTTTCGTAGGACGAGAGTTTCGTAGGACGGGAGCAGTACACCAGGACAGGGTGGGCCGATGGTCAGGCGTGCTTCACTGCCTGGCTCATCAGCCTGTCGCGCTCGTGCTTGGAGAGGAGGCGCTTGCGGAGGCGGAACGCCTGGGGGGTCACTTCCAGCAGTTCGTCGTCGGCCAGGAACTCGATAGCATCGTCCAGGGAGAGCGCATGTATCGGCTCCAGGCGCAAGGCTTCCTCGGAGGTGCTGTTACGCATGTTGGTGAGGTGCTTGCGCTTGCACACGTTGACCTCAAGGTCGCGCTCGCGCAGGTGCCGCCCCATGATCTGGCCTTCGTACACCTCCACGCCCGGCCCGACAAACAAGCGGCCCCGCTCCTGGGCGTTGTTCAGGCCGAAGGTGGTCGTCAAGCCCGTCTCCCAGGCGACCAGCGAGCCGAAGTCGCGCGTCGCCACCGGCCCGGCGAGCGGCCCATAACCTGCAAAGAGGGTATTCATGATGCCCTGGCCCCGCGTGTTGGTCAGGAAAGCCTGTCGGAAACCGAGCAGGCCGCGAGTGGGCACTTTGTAGACATAGTGGACCGTTCCGTCGTCGCGATACTTCATGTCAATAAGGCTGCCGCGCCTCTGACCGAGCATCTCCACCACCACGCCCTGCACCTCCTGGGCGACCTCGATCTCAATCTGCTCGTATGGCTCCTGCTTCTGCCCGTCCACTTCCTTGTAGATGACTTCGGGCTTTGAGACCTGGAACTCGTAACCTTCCCGGCGCATCGTCTCGATGAGGATAGCCAGGTGAAGCTCCCCCCGTCCGCTAACCAGGAAGGCCTCCGCCGAATCGGTGTCGGCCACGCTGAGAGCCACATCGCGGTCCAGTTCGCCAAGCAGGCGCTCGCGCAATTTGCGGCTGGTGACATAAGTTCCCTCGCGCCCGGCGAAGGGACTGTTGTTGACGCTGAAGGTCATCCTCAGCGTAGGCTCCTCCACGCGGATAGGCGGCAGCGGGCGGGGGTCGGCGACGTCGGCGATGGTGTCGCCGATGTTGACGTTGGGCACGCCCGCCAGGGCCACGATGTCGCCCGCGCTCACCTCGTCCACCTCCTCACGAGAGAGGCCGTTGAAGGTAAAGAGTTGGGTGATCTTAGCCGGTACCGTTTCGCCCGAATGGTCTATCCGCACGATCTGCTGAGACTTGTGGATGCTGCCGCTATGCAGGCGGCCCACCACGATCTTGCCTTTGTAGTCATCGTAGGTCATGGTGGTGACAAGGAGCCGGGTCGGCTCGTCTAGATGGACTTCAGGACCGGGGATGTGGTCAACTATGGCCTGAAACAGAGGCTCCAGGTCGGTGCCCATGTGCCGCCAGTTGGTGCCTGCCGCGCCGGTGAGGGCGTTGGTATAGATGGTGGGGAACTCGGCCTGCTCCTCGGTGGCCCCCAGATCCAGAAAGAGGTCGAAGGTCTCGTTGAGCACGTGGTTGGGGCGGGCGTTGGGGCGGTCCACTTTGTTGATGACCAGTATCGCCTTGTGGCCGCATTGCAGCGCCTGGCGCAGCACGAACTTGGTCTGGGGCATGGGGCCATCCACCGCGTCCACCAGCAGCAACACGCCGTCTACCATGTTCATCACCCGCTCGACCTCCCCGCCGAAGTCGGCATGTCCGGGTGTGTCCACTATGTTGATCTTGATGCCGCCATAAACGACGGCGGTGTTCTTCGCCATGATGGTGATGCCCCGCTCTCGTTCCAGGGCATTGGAGTCCATCACCCGGTCGGCCACCTGCTGGTTCTCTCGAAATATATGGCTCTGCTTGAGCATGGCGTCCACGAGGGTGGTCTTGCCGTGGTCTACGTGGGCTATGATGGCTATGTTTCTTATATCGTCGCGTTGCATTGGTTTCTATTCGGCTCCCGCTTTTGTGCCCCGATTCATGTCCCAGAGCACCATATGCTGATTTGCTGTTTCTCTTACTGTACGCTTTATTATGGCAAACAGATAATTATACCACACTTCGCGCTTCGGCGACCGCCGCTTCGGGTCTGGAGTGCGCGTCAACTTTCCGGCGGCATCGGAAGAAAAGTCGGCAAACTGCACGCGAGTGCTGTATAATCTAAGTGGCCGGCAACAGTTGCCCATATGCACGTGCTCGCCCATCGTTGTTCTTGTGCCGAGTCAAGCAGGCTGAGCCGCCTGAGAAAGCTGCCATACGGTGAAGACAAACTCGATAGTCAATATGGCCGAGGAGCAGGCTGAACGGCGGCGCATCACGGTGCGGGGCATTGTGCAGGGGGTGGGTTTTCGCCCTTTCGTCTACAGGCATGCGCTACGCCTGGGATTGTACGGCTTTGTGCTGAACAGCAGCGCGGGTGTGGTTATCGAGGTCGAAGGCAGGCGCGAGGCGTTGGAGGCTTTTCAGCACGCCCTGCTCGAAGATGCCCCTCCCTTAGCGCGCATTGACGAGGTTCTCAGTCAATCTCTCCGTCCGCAGGGCGACACCGCCTTCGTGATCGCCCACAGCCAGGCAGGGGCCGAGCGCAGCGCTCTTATCTCACCGGACACCGCCACCTGCCCCGACTGTTTGCGCGAGATACTGGACGCGGGCGACAGGCGCTACGGCTACCCGTTCACCAACTGCACCAACTGCGGCCCGCGCTTTACCATCGTGCAGGACGTGCCCTACGACCGCGCCTACACCACGATGAACGACTTCCAGATGTGCCCCGCATGTCAGGCCGAGTACGACAACCCTCTGGACCGCCGCTTCCACGCCCAGCCGAACGCTTGCCCAACGTGCGGGCCTTCTCTGCTGGGCGAGCTGTTCCGAGAAGACGGCGCGGCGGAACTGGAGCCTGTCACTGTTGAGTGGGCGGCCAGGCAACTCGCGGGGGGGGCTATCCTGGCGATCAAGGGGCTGGGGGGCTACCATCTGGCCTGCAACGCGCTCGACCCGGAGGCAGTCGGCAGGCTACGCAGGCGCAAGCGCCGCGAGGCCAAACCGTTCGCCCTCATGCCGGCCGATGCCGAGGTTGCCGGTCGCCTCTGTTTTTTGAGCGAGGCGGAGGCCGAACTGCTCCAGTCACACCGGCGGCCCATAGTGCTGCTCAAGAAGCGACCCGATTGCCCCGTCGCGCATGAGGTGGCTCCAGACTACGACAACCTGGGCGTCATGCTGCCCTACACTCCTCTGCACCATCTGCTGATGCACGCCTTCGCCGAGCGCCGCGCCGGGCAGCCCGCTGTTCTGGTGATGACCAGCGGCAACCTGAGCGACGAACCGATTGCCTACAAGGACGATGAGGCGCGCAGCAGCATGCCGTCTATCGCCGACGGCATGCTGGCGCACAACCGGGGCATACATATGCGCTGCGACGACTCGGTGGTGCGTATCGCAGCCGGTGGCGAGCAACTGTTCCGGCGATCGCGGGGATACGCCCCAGCCCCTGTACAGCTGCCTTTGGAGTGCCCTGTGCCTATTCTGGCCTGCGGGGGCCACCTGAAGAACACTTTCGCCCTGTGCAAAGGTCGGCAGGCGTTCATCAGCCACCACATAGGCGATCTGGAGAACCTGGAGACGCTGACCTCGTTCCGGGAGGGCATCCAGCATTTCGGCAGGCTGTTCGACATACAACCCCAGGCGGTAGCGTATGACCTGCACCCTGAGTACATGGCGAGTAAGTACGCCCTCGAAACGGACGTGCCACAGAAAATCGGTGTGCAGCACCATCACGCCCACATCGCGAGCGTTATCGCCGAGCACCGGCTTGACGGGCCGGTGATTGGTGTGGCCGCCGACGGCACGGGCTACGGCACCGACGGCGCTATCTGGGGTTGCGAGATTATGCAGGCCGACCTGCACGGCTTCCGACGCATGTCCCACCTGCGGTACGTACCTCTCCCCGGCGGAGAAGGTGCGGTGCGCCGGCCCTGGCGCATGGCGGCGGCTTACCTGTCACAGGCCTACGGAGATGATTTCCTGAAGCTGGATATTCCCTTCGTGCAACGATTGGACATGGCTCACTGGCGGCCCCTCTCGCAGATGATAGAGCGTAAGCTCAACTGCCCGCCGACCTCCAGCCTGGGGCGGTTGTTCGACGCTGTGGCCTCCCTGCTCGGTGTCCGCGATGAAGCGCTGTACGAGGGGCAAGCGGCAATCGAGATGGAGATGCAGGCCGAACCGGACACGCACAGCTACCCGTTTGCCATACAGGACGGTAGCCCGGCGACGCTGGATGCTGCGTCCACGATACGCGCTGTCGTCGAAGATATACAACGTGGGGTTTCCACGCCTCGGATCGCGGGGCGCTTCCACCGCACGATGGCCGAGATGCTGGCGGCGGCCTGTAAGGATGCGCGGGAGGAGAACGGGCTAAACAGGGTAGCCCTGAGCGGTGGGGTGTTCCAGAACCGCCTGCTGCTGGAACAACTATCGGCCCTCCTGCAAGAGTCGGGCTTCGAGGTGTTTATCAACCGGCTCGTGCCGCCCAACGACGGCGGGTTGAGCCTGGGTCAAGCGGCGGTCGCCGCACAGTTGTTGGTGTAAGAGTATTAGTGACAGGTGAACGTTTCAGAGCTTCAGTGCGCCGGCATGACCGTTGGGATAAGAAGTGTCGTGCCTTGCACAGGAAGGGGTGTCTACTATAGATAACACTAAACTGAAAGCCGGCAGCGAGGAGCTACGCGCCCTGGTGGAGCGGCGGTTCGAGCAGAGCATGGCTGTACCGGAAGCGTTTTTCGCGGCGGAGGCCGAGCGGATAGCCGAGGCGTGCTGGGCGATGGCGCGGCGTTTCCACCAGGGCGGGCGGCTGCTGGCATTCGGCAACGGCGCGTGCGCTACCGATGCTCAACACGTTTCGGTGGAGTTTGTACACCCGGTGATCGTCGGCAAGCGCGCGCTGCCTGCCATTGCACTCACCAACGACATCGCAAGCATGAGCAGTCTCGGCAGCAGCAGTGCAGGCGTACCGTTCGCCCGCCCTCTGGCTGCTCTAGCGCGGCGACTGGATATAGCGATGGGGTTCTCGCCGGATGGTCGGTGCGGTAATGTACTAGAAGCCCTCCTCGCGGCGCAGAAGCTGGGCCTGCTGACGCTGGGGCTGGCCGGCGGGGACGGCGGGGAGATGGCGGCTGCCGGCCTTGATTTCTGCTTCGTCGTGCCCTCGGACGACCCGTTCGCTGTGCAGGAGACGCTGGAAACGCTCTATCACGTCCTGTGGGAATTGGTGCATGTCTTCTTCGAGCACGAAGGTCTGCTGTAAGCCTGGGAAAGAGAGGTCCTTATGAATAACAATGTAGATACTACAGAACAAGAGTACGCCGAGTTTCACTGCATAACCTGTTCCGACGAGGCGATCCCCGTGCGGGTGGTGAGCGTTGACGAGGCGGCCGGATATGCGCTCGTGGCGGTGCAGGGCGCTGAGGAGGAAGTAGACATCAGCCTGGTGGAAGGTATCGCTCCGGGCGACACCTTGCTGGTGCATGGCGGCGTGGCCCTCCAGCGTCTCGACGGGGGCTAGGGTTATGAATAACGAACCTACAGAACCGACAGGTCAGGCCCAGGAAGGTTCTGAGTACGACAGGCTCTTTTACCCCTTCCTGTTCGAGGGGGGAACCTCCAGCGTGGAAGAAGTGCTGGCCCAGGTGCGCCACTCTACTCTGGAGAAGTGCCATGAGGTAGTCGCCATACGCCGGGCCACACTCCTCGCGTATGGCGACTTGATAGTGGAGGCAGGCACGGCGATGGCCGAGGCGTTCGCAAACGGCGCCACCCTGCTGGCCTTCGGCAACGGCGGCAGCACCACCGACGCGCAAGACCTCGTGGCGGACCTGGCCGGCCCACCTGCCGGGGTTCCAACCCTGCCGGCGATTGCCCTCACCAACGACATCGCGGTGGTGACGGCTGTGGCTAACGATGTGGGGTTCGACAACATATTCGCCCGGCAGGTGATCGCTTTTGGGAGGCCCGGAGATATCGCCTTCGGCATTTCGACGAGCGGCAATTCCACCAATGTCCTGGCGGCCCTCGAACAGGCCAAGAAGCAGGGATTGTTGACGATAGGGTTGGCGGGCTACGACGGAGGCAAAATGGCCCGTTCACAAACCCTGGATTACTGCGTCTCCGCTCCCAGCGACCACATCCCGCGCATCCAGGAGGCCCAGGCTACCGTATACCACGCGCTGTTGGAGGTTATCTGGGCACGTCTCAGCACTGTTGTAGCCGGCCCTGCGCCGATCTAGAACAGCGCCGGCCTCAGCGAGCGACCAACGCTTCTGCCTTCTCCCCGCCGGGGAGTTTGACGTTGGCTCGCGGGAAACGGACCGTGAAGCAGGCGCCTTCGCCCATGCGCGACTGCACCTCAATGCTGCCTCCCTGCGCCTCCACTATACTATGCACGATAGCCAGCCCCAGGCCGCTGTTGCCGGTGGCGCGGGTGCGCGAGGCATCACCCCTGTAGAAGCGCTCGAATATGTGGGGCAGGTCTTTGGCCGCGATGCCGGCCCCTGTATCCCGTACCTCTACGCGAACCACGCCCCCCTCCGCGCTGCCCCGCACCGTCACCTCGCCGCCCTCGCGAGTGTAGCGCAGGGCATTGTCCACCAGGTTTATCAGCACTTGCTTCACCTGGCCGGAGTCTCCGATGATCGGCAGTGGGCCAACGCACGCTTGCGAAAGCTGCACGCCCCTGGCTGCGGCGAGAGGGGCCATCTGGTTGGCTGCCGCCTCTATTGTGGCGCACACGTCCATCGGGGCGCGCCTGCCTCCCGGCGCGGGGTTGCCGGCGTCCGCATTATCCAGCCTGGAGAGCGTCAACAGGTCGGCTACCAGGCGGATCAGGCGTTCCAGTTCGCCGTTGATAGCCCCAGCCGACTGCTCGATCACGCGCCTGTCGTTGCCGTGCGCCCCAATCACCAGTATCTCGGCCAGCCCCTTGAGCGAGGTGAGCGGGGTGCGTAGCTCGTGCGAGGCATCGGCCACAAACCTGCGCTGTGCCTCAAGGGTCGTTACCAGCCGGCCGACCATGTAATCGAACGCCTTGCCTAGCCGAGCTACTTCGCTATGCCCTGTGGGTAGAGCCAGCCTGCGATGCAAATCTCCCCCGGCGATAGCGTCTGCTGTGTCCGCCACCCTGTCGAGCGGGCGCAGCACGCCCCGCGTGAACGCCAGCACAAGCGCCACTCCCACGAAGGTACCGCCCAGCACCCCCAGGAGGAGGAGCATACCCAGCCGGCTGAGAGCCGCATCCACCGCCGCCAGTGAAGCCGCTTGCTCCACCAGCAGCGTGACCGGCTCGGTCTGTCGGGACCGCCCAACGTCGAAAGAGGAGGGCGCCTGCTGAACAACAGCCACGAGCACCACTACCTGCCGTGCTCCGTTCTCACCCTTGACCGTCCACTGCACCGGTTGGCGCGTACTGAGCGCGCGGCTGGCCTGTTCAGCGGAGACAGGTGCCACCGAGGGCGCGTTGTCACCCTCAAGAGCCTGCGTGGTGGCTACGACGGTCCCCTGAGCGTCTAGAACGGCCACTGTAACCCCAGGGCCGCTAAGCCCCAGCACGAGATTCCGCACAAGATAGTTTTCAGGGTTCGTAGGGGCTCCAGCTCGCGTAGAAGGCGTGGGCAGGGAGGAGTCTGGCGTGCCGCCGCCGAAGTCGCCTCCCCTGTGATCGGGGCGCGAAATTGGCTGGGGTATCGCCGCGATACGCTCGGCCTGAAGCGCCAGGCGCTGCCCGGCATCCTGCACCAGGAACTCCTCCTGCTGTGAGTAGACCAGCCAACCCACCAAAGTAAGCGTCAACATCAGCAGCACGGCATACAGCGCGCCTAGTTGCCGGCCGAGCGGCAGGCCCCATACAAAGCGGCTCACAAGGCCGCGCGCCTGCCGTTGTCGTGACGCGACGGGTGCCGGCGATGAAGGCGTTTTTCCGGTGTTACGTGGGAGTTTCACCTTGAGGGGCATGTTGGGAGCCGTTGTGGGACGGAGCAACCGACGGATCGAGGGTGTAGCCCACGCCGCGCACCGAGCG
>JBBSIX010000117.1:0-9294 GCA_038231875.1 Chloroflexia bacterium
CACTACATTTTACCTTAGCAACTTTCGCGTAGACGAACTCTGTGGCTGTATTGCAGCAGTTGCGACAATAGTATCTCCAAGAGCAACGTATCGGTGCAACATGGTCCAAGCCAGGGATAAGTATAGTGTAGGCAACGAGTACCCTGTGAGGTATCCTTCCCTACTGAATAACACCACACTCTATGTGCTGAACCCAAACAGCGGGCGCATGGCCGACACTCGCGTGCCCGGCACGCATGGGCACACCTCGTCAAGCAGGAACGTGGGCCTGTCGAAGGATGTGCTTGTTGTAGAGGACGAGACGTATCTGTGCGAACTGATAGCGGATGTGCTTGAGGCGGATGGGCACACAGCCCGCACCGCAGCCAACGGTAAGGAAGCGTTGGAGCGTATCTCCGAGCGCAAACCCCAGATTATTTTGCTCGACCTGATGATGCCCGTCATGGACGGCTGCGAGTTCATGCGTGTCCTGCGCGCCAACCCTGACTGGCGCGACGTTCCGGTGGTGCTGGTAACTGCCGTTTACGACATCAAGCGCACTCAGCAGGAAACCGGCGCGGTGGCCGTACTCACTAAGCCGTTCGATATAGACCGGCTCACAGAAGTAGTAGCCCAGTACAGCATCTGAAGGTCGGACCGCCATGTGCGCTCGAGTAGGGGCATGGCGCGCCGTGCCCCTACTCGAGCGCATGCACGGCATGTTATGTCGGCATGCCGGTGTACTCAACCATCGTTCATGTACCGTGTGATCCACTATGAGTAGTCGTTCAAAACAAAACTCCCCACGTACCCCCACCCGCTTGAGAGGCAGTAGCCGAACAAAACCGCTGATTGTGTTGGCGGGGGCGGCGGCGCTCGTTGTGCTCTATGCGGCGCTGCTTTTTGCCGCGCCCGGCGTGCTGCCTCAATTCCTGCGCTTCGGTCGCGGGGAGGCCGCGATGGTGTCCCCGGAAGGGCGCATCAGCTTTATACGCACCTCGCCCGAAGGGACCAAGCGCGACCTGTTCGTGGTGAACCCCGACGGCACGAACCAGCAGCAGGTTACGCAAGACATCCTCATGGACGGCATTACAGATTGGTCGCCCGACGGCAGGTATATAATAGCCCAGGCTACTATGGAGGGTGAGTCGCGGATCATCAAGATCGCGGTTGGCCCCAACAACAAAGCCGGCGAGATACTACAACTCACCGCCGACGCGAAAGGGGACAGCGTATTCCCATCCTGGTCGCCCGACGGTAAGCAGATCGTCTTTCAATCCAAGCGCGAGGGCGGCGACTATCAGGTGTTCTTGATGGACGCGGACGGCTCCAACAAACGGCGCGTGTCCGACGGCAAAGGATATGCAGGACAGCCCGCCTGGTCGCCCAACGGCGAGAGCATCGCCTATGTCACCGGCGAGAGCGCCAAAGCAGCCGTCAAAGAGCTGGTCCGAGCGCCCTCGGCGGGGGGCGCTACCCAAACTATCACCAAGTTGGGCAGCACCGTCAGCAGCCCGCGCTGGACGCCCGACGGCAAGACGATAGTGTTTCTGCAAGGGGTGGGCGAGCGCGAGCAGGCTATCGTGGCTGTTCCCGCAGAGGGCGGCGATACACGCACTGTTGTGCCTGCCGGGTCCAACGTCGGCCTGAAAGTGTCGCCTACCGAGGAGAGAGTGGTCTACTACAGGGTGCTGACCGACAATCCGCAGGGCGGCACCGACGTCTACACAGCGCCGCTCGCCGGCGGCACACCGAACAACCTGACCCCTGGGGCTTACGAAGACTACTCGCCTGCCTGGTCGCCTGACGGCAAGCAGTTGACCTGGACGAGCAACCGCACGGGGGCAGACGGCCAGGGCAGGCAACACAAGATCGTAACGGCAAACGCCGACGGCAGCGGCGTAAAAGTAGTGTCCACCGGCGAGGGCGACGACTTTCAACCTCTGTGGGCCTCGCCAGTGGCCCGGTAGCAACTAGAAAAACAGCCTCTATGCTAAAGCATCCTACTTATCCCCTTCGGCGTGCGCTTACTACGCTCCTGCTCACCGTAATCGCCTGGCTCCTGCTCGCCTCCTGCTCGTCGGGCCTCCCCACGCCGGCCTCTACGTCTATTCCCGCGCAGCCCACCCGTACAGCAGCCCCTGCCGGCCTGCATGGCAACCGTCTGCCCCCCGCTACGCTCGTCCCCTCGGCCACATCTACAGGAGTTGCCGGTAAAGCGCTTGCGCCTGCCGATCCCAGCTCTGTTGCTAGTCCCGAAGCGACAGCTACTGTGGAGCAACCGGAGCCGAGCGTCACGCCCTCTGCCCCCATGCCGGCGACCTCTCCCACCCAGTTCGGGATAGCAGGAACCGTTACGCCCAGCCCCACAATCCTACCCGAAAACGAGCGCGTGCTCCTGTTCAACAAGGTGTGGAACACTGTGGTGGAGCACTATCTCTACCCCGATTTTCACGGGGTAGACTGGACGAAGCTACGCACAGAGTACGAGCCTAAGATAAAGGCCGCACAGAGCGCGGAGGAATATTACGGCCTCATCAGCGACATGGTAGAGCAGTTGAAGGACGACCATTCGAGTTATCTGTCTCCCTGGGACGCGGAGGAGGAGGACAACCTGATCAGCGGCAACACTCACTACGTGGGTGTGGGCATACTCAGCCGGCACGAGCCGGACAGGGTGGCGATTACCTACGTTTTCCCCGGCAGCCCGGCGGAAAAGGCCGGCCTCAAGCGGCGCGACGTTATCACCGCCGTCAATGGAGCGCCTTTCTCGGACACTGCGAAAGAAGGGAGCAGCATACGGGGGCCGGAAGGCTCCTCGGTGACGCTCACGGTGCGCTCGCCCGAACAACCGCCTCGCGATGTCACCCTGGTGCGCGCCCCGATCTCCGGCGATCTGGGGCCGTCGGGATCGAGGGTGGGGGCCGACAACTCTATCGGCTATCTAGTTATCCCCAGCTTCGACACCGACAATATGGATGCCCTAGTGGAGGATGAACTAGGCGCTATGTTGGACCAGGAGCCGCCGCTCAAAGGGCTTATTATAGACCTGCGCGGCAACGGCGGCGGCTTGCTCGCGACGATGGAGCATATACTGGGGCAGTTTGTGACGGGCAGGTCGGGACGCTACGCTTCCAAGCAAGGCGGCCACAGCATGGTGACTCGAAAGGGGAGCCTTTACGACAGGCTTAAGGACGTTCCGGTGGTGATCCTGGTGGACAAAGGTTCGGAGAGCGCAGCCGAGATGTTCACCGCTGCCATGCGGGAACGGGGGCGCGCCCAAGTGGTGGGCATCACCAGCGCGGGCAACACCGAGACCGTCTACCCCTTCGACTTCTCCGACGGCTCGCGCCTGTGGCTGGCGGAAGAAGGCTTTCAACTGCTGGACGGCACCAGCCTTGAGGGTAAAGGCGTGGTCCCTGATGCCGAGATAAAGGTGGACTGGACCAACTACACCGAAGCCCACGACCCTCACATTCTCAAAGCCATCGAGTTGCTAAAAGCAAACAAGCAGCATGCAAGATGAACCAACCACAAAGTAGAGACCCCTTTGCCGAGGTACCACAGGTAGAGCCGCAGACCGCTCAAGAACAGTTCGAGGCCGGGGAAGCCGACCTCCTGGATGTGCGCGAGGCGAACGAGTGGCAGCTTGGACACATAGAAGGGGCAGCCTGGATACCGTTGGGCCAACTGCCAATGCGGTGGCGTGAGCTTGAGCCTGAGCGGAAGCTGGTGGTAGTGTGCCGGAGCGGGTCGCGCAGCAACTACGCGGCGGCCATGCTGCGACAGGTCGGCATCGAGGCCGCCAACCTGGAGGGCGGCCTGCTGGCGTGGAAGGTCGGCGGGCTGCCCGTCACCCCGCCGGGCATTGTGGACTCGCATTAGCTTTTCCACAACCCGGCCTGCATCCCCCGCAATTTGGTATAATTAGAGCATAAGCCGGAACTGTGAATACGCTGGCACGCCCCCGGCCCCGCACCCTGTTTCCAAGTGCCGGCTACGTCGTTTTCGTGCAACCCGTTTGTGGGTTGCTCGTCTTTTATATTGCACGGGTTCCGCCAGTCATGCCGCCCTCATGCGATGACAATAACCCTTTGTGTGGTTTTTTGCGTCTTTGCATTTAGCGTCGTCCCATACACGTTCGTCCGCTTGCTGATGAGGAGTACAAGAAAGAACTATGAAGAGTATCAAGTCAGATATAAAGAATAAGCTGTTCTCAACGGCGGCTGGCGTCGCACTGGCGGCAGTCATGCTTGCAGGTTCCTACGTGCCTCATGCAAACCAGGCTCCCACCCGGAGCCATGCGGCGGCATTGCTGTCGCCCGTCGTGATGTCCGTGCAAGACCATGCCGAAAAGAGCAGCCGGGAGCTTTTCGGTATGGTGATGCGCGACCCTTTCTACGAGTACAACACCGACCCGGTGAACTACCCCAACTCCCCAAACAAGGCGGCGTTAGAGCGGCAGGCGTCGGAGCTAGCCTCAGCGGGGGTGCGCTGGGTGCGTATGGAGTTTTTCGCCGACTATGACGGCTCGGTGCCCGCCGGCGAGATAAACTGGAACAAGTACGACTACTTTATCAAGGAGCTTGCGCCCAGGTATGGCCTCAAGGTGCTGGCCCTGCTCAACGTGGGCATGGTCTCCTACGAGGGCAAGACGGTACGCACGATAGCCTTCAACGACCCGCCCGACGGCGGAGGCAGCGACCCCGATGACGGCTCGAACCACTTCAGCCGCGTTTTTGCCGGGCGCGCACAGACTATCGCCGCCCGCTACGGCTCGTACATAGATGCCTATGAGGTGATCAACGAACCGAACATAAGTTGGGACCTGTGGGTGGACAGCGGCCTCAAGGGGGCGGAAATCAAGCCGGAGCGGTACGCCGCGCTCATCACCAACGCATACCGTGCCATCAAGAATGTGGCCCCGCAGAGCGAAGTGCTGGTGGGCGGCATGTTGCTCGGCTCGCCGCCTGAGGGTCAAGATCATAACGAATTCGACTATCTATACCAGTTGTACGTCTCCAAATGGGTGGAAAGATACCAAGCGTTGGGCTTCAACAACCGCCCCGGCTGGAACATCGTGCCCTGGGACGGAGTGGCGATCCACCCCTACTTCATTGACCCTCAAAAGCTCTTTACGCGGCTCAAGGATGTTACGCACCGGGTGCGCGACAGGGGCGACGGCAAGAGCAAGCTGTGGGTTACGGAGATCGGGTCCGAGTCTCCCCCGCCCGCCAACAAGGGCGATAAGCCCACAAAGGACGAAATCAGCCAGGCGTACTATCTACGCCAGGTATATACGGGCATCCTGAACGACCCCGAACTTAAGGCCAACGTGCCGCACGTCTTTTGGTTCAAGTACGAGGACTTTGTGCCCGGCAACTACACCCACAACTACGGGCTGGTGCGCCTCAAGGAGAGCGGGACCACGCCGGGCGCATACGACCCTTCGGGAGAGGTGGCTGTACACAAACTGGCTTATAAGACATACCAGGAGCTTGCTAGAGGCGGCGCGCCCACCGAGCCTACTTCAGCGGAGGTGGCGACGCAAAACAATCAGCTGTACTTCGAGCAGACCGGGCAAGCGATTGCTCCCCAGTTCGCGGCATACTGGCTGGAAAAAGGCGGCCTCGAGAGGTTCGGCTTCCCTATAACTCGGCCCACGCCAATGAACGGGTATCTTTCGCAGGTCTTTCAGAGGGCCATCTTCGAGTACCACC
Source organism: Chloroflexia bacterium (assembly GCA_038231875.1). Classification (GTDB taxonomy): domain Bacteria; phylum Chloroflexota; class Chloroflexia; order QHBQ01; family JADMIH01; genus JADMIH01. Next base: position 5,700 of record JBBSIX010000117.1, read on the forward strand.
CGGAGTACGAGGGCACGAGCAACTCGGTGCTGCTGAGGCGGCTTGGGGCCGAGTTTACGCAGGGGCGCAGCTTTGAAAAGGCAACCCCCGAGACTGTTCCGTCGGATAGGGCCTACTACCCGCAGACCGGGCATACCCTGGGCGGGGCGTTTGGGCGGTTTTGGCAGGAGAACGGCGGCCTGGCCGTCTACGGCTACCCGATCTCCGAGGAGATAGCCGAGGTGTCGCCCACCGACGGCCAAAGCTATGTGGTGCAGTACTTCGAGCGCAATCGCTTTGAGTTGCACCCGGAGGCACATGCCACGCCTTATGAGGTGCAGCTTGGGCTGCTGGGGGCAAACCTGCTGGAAACAGATAGGTGGTGGCGCTGAAAGGGCGGGCCGACAGCGCTTGTGCCCCGTATTTATTTTATCGTAGGGCCGGCTACCCAGTCGTAGCCGATTTCGGGGTCGTCGTGGGGGATGCGCCCTTCCTCGGCGGGGTCGTAAATGCTTGAGGTGACATAGATAAGGTGTGCGGTATCCCCTATCGCCTTGCAGCCGTGCGCCACCCCAGGCGGTATCTTAAGTATCTTCTGACCGTGCTCACCGCCCATGAAAAGCTCCTGGAGCACGCCCTTCGTCGGCGAGTCGGGCCGAGTATCGTACAGAGCAACTTTAAGCACGCCCACCGGCACATACCACCAGTCAATCTGCGTCTTGTGGATGTGCCAGGCCTTTGCCGTTCCCGGGTGCATCAAAGAGTGGCTGAGTTGAGCAAACCCCTCCTCAAAAAAGGGGTCGCTCTTTCTGATCAACTCGCGGAAGAAACCCCGCTCATCGGGATATGTAGTCAACTCTTTTACAACCACGCCCTCTATGTCAGGCATTCACTGATTCCTCCTCTAAAAATAGAGATTACGAAGGGTAGGGGCACGGCGCGCCGTGCCCCTACGGACGCGCACAGTTTTATCGTCGGTTGTGGCATGAGGGCCATGATTCCTCTCAATATCATTCTATGTCACTGGGTATCATCGGTATCAACAGTAGACGAACAACCGAGGCAAACCTGCTACTGTTTGTCGCCGGTCGGACGAGCGGCTGCCAGGATACCGGGCAAGTCGCGGGCCAGGTTCGAGTTGGCGAGCACGCGCACCGCGCCTGCTTGTTTTGCAAGCCGGCGGGCCTCGGTATCCATGTGCGGGCCGAATGCAACCACAGGTATGCCGCGTGCGTGGCCTTCGCGTATCGCCCCCTGCCAGTCGCCCCTCGCGGCCAGGTCAACCACCATAATATCGGCCTGCGGCAACACCGCGCCCGGCCGCACCGTAACGGCACGATAGCCGGAGAGCCGTGCCATCTTCTGTAGCTGCACGCCAAACATCAGGTCGGTGCAGCACAGCAGGGCAATAGGCTCCGCATCGTGCTCGGCCTGAGCCGCCTTCACAACTTTATCGTTTTCGTTTATCATACATTTGCTGCACGGTGGAGGTTAAGCCGCTAAGGGTGCCGGCACTTTAGGCATGAGGTTTTTGCTGCTGTTCACTTTGTATCAGAAGTTGCCCCGGGCGTCAAGCAGAGCTTCCAGCGTTAGTGTTCAGAGTAAGTGTTCACAGGCTGGATGTTGTAGGCCCTCGTCATGAGCGCTTAGCTTCCAACAGGAGTTCGATAGTTGGGATTTCTTTGGGATGAGCCGGAAAATACGGGGTGGCAGAACCTGGCTGCCCGACTAGATGAGCAAACCCGCTTCTTCTGGGCTATTGACTCGGTGTCCAGCGCCGTAAGCTCCGCGCTGACCACTCAGGACATGCTTCAACATGCGCTGGGCCGCATAACCGAAGCCACAGGCGCGCGCTCCGGCGGCATTTATGTGCCGCAACCCGAGGGTCTATGGACGCTCGTCGCCGGGTACAACTTGCCGGAGGATGCCGACAGTGGGGATGCTCTTGCCTTGCTTGACGGCGCCGCCCTACAACTGGCGCTCCACTCCAGCGAGCCGGTCGCCCGCAGCGAGCACATCCACGAACAGAGTCAACTCATCTCACCGGAGGCCCATGCTGTCGGCATACAAAGCTGGGCCACCGCTCCTATCACCGCCCTCAGCAGTGTGTGGGGCGTGATGTCGCTGTTCAGCCACGACTACAACGCCTTCAGCAGTGCTCACCTGGAACTATTGCGGGTGATATGCCAACTGTTGGGCCTCTCTATTTCCAACACGGTTGTACACGAAATAGCGCTGGCTCAGGTTGACACGCAGTTTCAGAGGCAAGTGGCCGAGATGGATACGGTGCTGGGCAACATGTCCGACGGACTGATTATCTGCGACCGCCGGGGCCTTATCGTGCGGGCCAACAGAGCGGCGGCGCGCATCTTGGGCAGACCTGTGTCGAGCCTGGTCGGGGTGTCCGTGCTCACCGAGGAGTGGAACCGCCCGCCGCAGAGTGTAGGGAAGCACCCCAGCCGCGACCACTGGCCCCTGGTACGGGTCATTGAGCAGGGAGGAGAGAGCATTACCAGCCTGGTAGAGTGGAACGTGGACGAACGGGCACACGTGTTGAACTTGACCGCATCGCCCATCACAAGGTCCGGCGGGAAGGGAGAAGGGGCGATCCTCCTGGTGCGCGACGTGACCGAGGAGCGCATGTCCGAAATGATGAAAGAGGAGTTCCTGGGCCTGCTGTCCCACGAATTGCGCGGCCCCCTCACCGTAATCAGCGGCTACGCCCAGATGCTGGTACGCAGGCTCAGCCGCCTCGATATGCGCGAGGAGGTGAACTATGCAATGCTTATCAGGGAAAATGCACGCAGGATGAGCGGCATGGTGGGCGACCTTGTGGACTCCAGCAGGCTGGAGTCCGGGGTGCAAGCCATCGAAAAAGAGGCTATTGACCTGGTAGAGCTTGTGATGAGCGTGGCGGGGCGCATAGGTACCGAGCAAAGCCACGCCCGTAACTTCCACGTCATAGAAGTGGATGCCGAACCGGACCTGCCCAGTGTGCCGGCGGATGCCCGGCGCATTGACCAGGTGCTGACCAACCTGATCACCAATGCCATACGCTACTCCCCCAACGGCGGCCCCATCCTGGTGCATGTTGGGCGCACACCTCCCGACAAGCGCTACCAATCAACGGCAGCGGGGCACACCGGAGAGTTGGAACCCACCGACCTGCTTGTTACGGTGACGGACAAGGGTCCAGGGGTGACGCCGGAAGAACGCAAGCGTATCTTCGAGAGGGCATACCGGGGCGAGCGCGCCAAAGAGATCAGCGCCCAGGGGCTTGGGCTGGGGCTGTACATCTCCCGCCTGGCGGTAGAGGCTCATGAGGGGCATATCGGGGTGGAGGACGGCCCCGGCGGTGTGGGCAGCGCTTTTTGGTTCACCGTGCCGGTGGAGTAGAAGAACATCGTCCCGACTTATCTAGACGCCACCCTCCGGTAAGCGTTCAGACCTGGAGGTACGAGCAGAGCGGGGAGAGTTCTCTGTCATCTGGTACTTACCCACACCTCAAGCTATGCTAGGCTGCCATAGCGGGCAAGCACCTCTATACCACATGTTGTCATTCTGAGCCTGAATTGCGAAGGGTAGGGGCACGGCGCGCCGTGCCCCTACGGACGCG
>JBBSIX010000118.1:0-9264 GCA_038231875.1 Chloroflexia bacterium
GAGGCCACCAGCAGGCCGGCCCCTTCGCCATGCAAGGCAAGGGCCGCGCCCAGGGCAAGTTCGCTGTTGCGCCCGCCCACCCCGCCGCCGCGCACTGTCACGGTGGTTTCGCCCCCAAAGAGGAGGCACCCGGGCCGTCCTACCGGCCTGCCGTGGCGCGCCATCTCCCGGCCTATGCTCGCCAGCACCCTGCCCACCTCCCGCGCCTCACCCTCGATGAAAGAGGACACTATCCCGGTATCGAAGCCCAGCCCGGCGGCTCGCGCCTCTGCTGCCTCAAGAGCAAGCACGTTGTCGGCCACCACCCTGTTCTCCACACGGTCAAAGAGTGGGTCTCCCGGCTTGGGTGTTTCGGGCAGCCGGCCTTGTGCGCCGTTCCTGAGCCGGTCGAGCACAGCGGTAGGCGAGCTATGCAGCAGGCTGTACCGCTCTATCACAAGCAGCGCATCTCTATAAGTGGTAGGGTCGGGTGCGGTGGGGCCGGAAGCTATAACTTCCAGGGGCGAGCCGATGACATCACTCAGGATAAGGGAGAGCACCCCGGCAGGCGCGGTCTCGCGTGCCAACTGCCCACCCGACAGCACAGATAGGTGCTTGCGGACGGCGTTCAGTTCGTTGATGGTTGCGCCCGCCCGCAGCAGCGCGCTTGTTGTTTGCTGCACATCCGCCAGCGCAATTCCTTCGGGAGGCGCGGGTAACAAGGCCGAGCCGCCGCCCGAAATCAGGCAGAGCACCAGGTCGTTCTCTTCGGCCCCGCGAGCCATCTCCAGCAGCCGCCGGGCGGCCTCTAGGCCGCGTCTGTCCGGTACGGGGTGGCTCGCCTCGACAATCTCCACGTGCTTCAGGGGTACGTCGCCGGCGTGCCCCTCTTTGACGATCACCACCCCGCCGGCGATGCGCTCTCCCAGGGCGTCCTCGGCGGCCCGCGCCATGGCAGCCCCCGCCTTGCCCGCCCCCAGCACATACACAGCGCCTTCCGCAGAGACCGGTAGGTCGCGCTCCTCCAACGCCCGCCGCACAGCGAGATAGGGGTCCACCGCCTCCAGCGCAGCCCCCAGCACCTGCATAACCACCGCTGTGGGGTCTGCTCCTTGTGCTGTACCTCCTGCCTGCCTCAAACACACACCACCCTTCACCCAGGATTGTGCCGACTGTAACATAGCACAGGCATAAGGGTATGTCAATGCAGCCGGGGTTGGGTAAGTGTTCAGACTTGGGGTGCAGGGGCGAGAGCCACTGACGGGGTATGAGCGAAGCGGGGGGCGGGGTGTCCCCTGTTTTTCCTCTATCTAAAATCCCACTCCCACGTGTGGAAGGGAGGCATGGGGTGGGTCCTCATTAGCCGATATGCCGACTTTCTCCACCCCAACTCCTCTGAAAATAGAGATTACGAACGGTAGGGGCACGGCGCGCCGTGCCCCTACGGACGCGCACATTTTCATCGGCGGTGGTGGCATGAGGGTCATGATTACTCTGAACACTTACGGGGTTGGTGGTAAGTGTCCACAAGCAGGGGTGAACCAAACAAAAGGGCCACCCAAAAAGGATGGCCCCTTTGTGCCCAATAGCGGGCTATAAGTGCGTCGTGCACCCTTTGTCGATACGGCATTCCGGCTTACACCTGCCAGCCGGCTCCTACCAGGCGCTCCTGCGGCACCCAGGAGTGACTATTTACCGCTGCTACCTTCCGGTCCTGACGGGGTTCATAGGCTCCTGCCGCGCAGGACCCGGTACTCAACACCACTTAGCAAGCACAGTCCCACAATGTCGGACCTCGAAAGGGAATTCAACCCCGCTAAAGCGAGTTGCGGGTGCAGGGCATCGCTAGTTCCCCGTCTAGCACGACACTGAATATTACAGGACTTGTGCTGCTCTGTCAAGGCGGGCAACCGGATGTAAGGGTTCAGACTTGGGGTATGAGCGTAGCGGGGGGAGACCCGTGAAGGATGTCGTGTAGGGGCCTGAATTGCTTGGGCAGACTGTGTACAGTTTCCTCCACCCCAAGTCTGAACACTTACCTGATCGCCCGCAGTTTGCCGTAACTGCCCATTCATATTATCATGTAGGCATCGGCTGCCAGCCGCTCGCGTTCACCTGACCCTCAAGACCCGGAACCAACCAAGTGTTTACCGTCCAAATCGCTGTTGCCAAGACCAACAAATACGCCAGCCGAGAGAGCGGCGACACCGTGGAGGTAGTCGAACGGCCCACCGGAGGCTTCTCTGTGGTGCTCGCGGACGGGCAGGGTAGCGGGCCTGCCGCCAAGACGCTCTCCCATATGGCGACTACCAAAGCGATAAGCATGATCAAAGACGGGGCGCGGGACGGGGCGGTGGCTCAGGCTGTACACGACTACCTCTATACGTATAGAGGCGGTAAGGTGTCGGCCACGCTGGTCATCCTGAGCGTGGACCTGGCTTCCCGCAACCTGATAATGTCGCGCAACAGCCACTGCCCTGTCCTTGTGTGGACCCCCGGCGGCGAGGAGCTAACCGTACTGAACGCCGAGTGCGACCCCATCGGCCTCTATCCCGGCACTGTGCCGGTAGTTGACACCCTCTCCCTGCAGCCCGGCACCTTTATCGTCACCTACTCCGACGGCTTGATGGAAGCGGGCAAGCGCACCGAGCGCCCGATAGATATACCGGCCCTGGTCACTCAGCGCATTGAGGGGGGCGATACCACCGCTCGCAGGCTGGCCGACGGCCTGCTTGAAGAAGCTCTGCGCCTCGACCTCGACCGCCCCCTCGACGATATGACCGCCCTCGTCGTGTCTATCCTACCCGGACCCACCATCGAGCCTAACCGCATCGTGCCCCTCGTGCGACGCATGGAGGTGGACATCCTGGTCGAGTGACCCGGGGCCGCCTTTGTCGCTCCTGATCGCGGCGAGCCAGAACCCCACTACCACCCACATCGCTGCGCTGCTCAACAGGAGAGCCGCAAGAGGGCTGCTTTGTGCAGGCGCATCAAGCAGGGTGAGCCAGTCCGAGGGGCGGCGCAGCAGGAGGACGTAGGCTGCGCCTAAGCCTACTGCCGGAAGAACTAATTTGGGGCCGAGAGGTATAGCGTTAGCGCCGTTCCTCAGCCACCAGGCTCCCAGCAGGCCACAAAGTGGCACAGCCAGGTCTATAAGATGGTGCAGCCAGGTGCTGCCGGACACAAGGTGCGTTGCCGCCAACACCAATCCCACCTCCAACAGCAGCCTCACCCACCGACTCTCTTTGCTCTCCAACTCAGGCCGGCCTCGGTTGCGGCCCTTCCACAGCGCCCAGGCGGTTGCTCCCAGGACAAACAGGTTCGCAGCCCAGGTGATGAAGGGACGCCAGGCTTCCCCGTTTGCCAACTGCATGGTAGGAGTATAGGCATCGTAGGGCAGCAGGGCACGGGAGAAGAAGGCGTTGATGCTCTGGTTGTCGAGGAAAGGGAAGGCTTGCCCAAACAAGGCGGGGAACTCCACGAGCCAGTAGTGCCCGGTAGCCGGTATGAGGGCAAGCGACACCAGTTGCAGCGCCAGGAAGCCGCCCGTAGCGTAAGCCGCCACCGGCCTCGGCCCCCGCCACCAGAAGTACGCCACAACCAACACGGGCAGCACTTTTATGCCGACCGCCAGGGCGAGGAGCGCGCCCGCCGCCGCATACATACCGTTGGCGCTGTTGGCGAACGCTCTGCGGACTCCTTCGGCCGGCCGGCTTCTTTCCCGCCCCTCGCCATGCGCTATCAGCCACAGCGCACTCGCCAGCAACAGCAGCACAAGGCTGTTCGACTCGCCTGTTTTGATTTCATCCTGCACCGGCACGGTCAGCAAGCCCAGGAGCAGTAACCCCGCACCCAGAGGTCGCACAGCCCTCGGCAGCATGCCGGTGAGTAGCGCCCCGGCACCGAGCAAGCAGGCGTTCTGAAGCAGCTTCCAAACTATGGTGGCCGCATCCACCGGCAGCGCGCTGAGAGGCAGCACAAGCGCCGCCAGCAGGGGCGGGTAGATGTACAGAGGGGCTATGCCGGCCTGGTAAATATCTTCGCCCCGGCCAAGCACACGCGCTGTTTGGTAGTAAACATGGAAGTCCACCCCCACCCAGTGCCCGTCCTTGACCAGCGCCCCGCCTGCCAGCCACAGCAAGTACCCCACCACACCTGCCAACCCCAGCGCCAGGGAGAGGTAGCGGAAAAGAGCGGGTGCATAGGCATAGCGGGGCGGCACGGGCGTAATTCTCTCCATTCAGGTGAAGTTCGAGTAGTGGGCTGAGGCTTGCGGAGCAGCAAAAATCCTCAGTTCGCGGTGTCCGGCGTTATCGCGTGCCCGCAGTCGGGGTCCAACCCCACGTAGGTCGGCTTCTCATGAGATAGCTCGCGCAGGGCGGCCACCCTGTAGCGGTCGCACTCACCGCAGCGCAAGTAGACCAGGAGCGGATCGAGAGGAAAGAGGGGCGAGCGCTCGTTCTGAAGGTCGGGACGCCTGGTATAGTCGGGTGCTTCGCCGGGCGGATAGAGCAGCAAGGTGGCGGCATCGGCCAGTTCAAGCGGGGCCGGTATAGGCGGCATCGGCGTAGTAGCCTCCAGGCCCATGAGCAGCCGGCTCTGCTGTGGTGCGTACAAACTGTACTCCCGCAAGAAAGCTGCCCCCTCCAACATAGCCCCCAATCCAGGCAGCGTAGCTTCCGCCACCTGCCTATCCATATCGGGCGTGAGGTACTCCGCAGGCGCTTTGCTTCGGCGGATACGGTACTGGTCTAAAAGCTCAAGCAGCAGCCGGGGCGACACAGCTTCCTGGGGGCCGTACTCTCCCGTGTACCCCAGGCGCCCGACCATAATCTGCCGCAGCCCCTCATACGCAGACGCCAACCTCTCACTCTTGCGGCCAAAGTACCACTCGGCGGAGCCACTGACCGGCCCCGCAGGTGTAGCCTCAAGCCCCCGGGCTACCCACAGGAGCCACTGCCCCGGCAGCACCCTGCGTAGGCTGCGTAGGCTGCGGTGTAAGGTGGGGTCGCCCTCGATCAGCCCTGTATACAGCGCTTGCGAGTACTGCGCGACTGATATTGCGCCCAGGTAGAACGTCAGCGCATCGGCCAGACGCAGCGTTGCCCCGTGACAAGCCTCCTCTCCATTCGTGCAGGCTAGTTGCGCCGCCTCCCACGCACGGGCAATCGGCAGAGGATATTGCTTTACATCTCCGTTATCCATAGAGACATTATAGCAAATGCCCATGAGGGTCATGGCTTGCTGCGGCTGGTGATTACCCACATAGCAAGCCATGTTAGGCTACCCTGTTGGAAAGACAGGCCATACTACCCTTTGTGTGCCTCACGTAGTGAGGAATCAGTGCGCTTGTATGGACAGTAAGCATAAACATGAAGCGGTGCGGAATAAGACAGAGCAGGTGCTCTATTATCGAGTGTCTTACTCCGCCGACTGATTCTTCAGTTCTTGCTTCGCAATTCAGGCTCCTTGGGTAGGGGCACGGCGCGCCGTGCCCCTACGGACGCACACATTTTCATCGGCGGTTGTGTCCCTGTGGGACGTGGATACTCGGAATGATAAGGCATAGTCCGATGCCGTTTTCGCCGACAAGGTGGCCTATCATAGCTTGAGAGGGGGGTAATCACCAATTACTGCGAGCGTTTATGGCCGGCTCATAATGCCGCAACGCAGTTGGGCAGCCGAAAGACGGGCCGCTCTATCTCAGGCTGCGTCTACGCCTGGCATGCAACGTGCGGTGCTCTCTATCTTAATGAGTAAAAAGAAGAAACGGTTGTTACAAGAACAAAATGGGAGGTTTCTAAATGCCGAACAAGGTACTGAACTATACGGAGCGCGGCGAGGGCATGCCCCTTGTGCTGATACATGGGTTCCCCTTTGACCACACTATTTGGAGCAGGCAACTGGAAGAAGTAGGCGACTCGGTGCGCGTGCTGGCTCCCGACTTGCCGGGCTTCGGACAATCCAGGGCGCTGGAGGGCGGCGAGGCCACTATGGACGACTACGCCGACCGGCTGGCGCAGTGGGCACAGGAGGTAGGGTTGGGCCGGTTTGTGCTGGTGGGGCACTCGATGGGCGGCTATGTGGCCTTTGCCTTTCTGCGCCGCCATGCCGACATGATCGCCGGGCTTGGCCTGGTATGCACACGCTCCGGCCCCGACAGCGAACAAGGGAAGAAAGGCCGTTACGAGATGGCCGACAACGTTCGGGAGCGCGGTCCACAGGCTGTAGTGGACGCTATGCTGCCCCGTCTCCTGTCGGACGAAACCAGGGAGAAGAACCCGCAGATCGTCGCGCAGCTGAAGGAGATAATGCTGCGCCAGAGCAAAGAGGGGATTATCGCCGCGCTCCAAGCGATGGCTACGCGGCCCAACTCCTCGCCCCTGTTGGAGACGATAGAGGTCCCCACGCTGGTGGTGGGCGGGGCCGGCGACCAGATTATCCCGGCTCCCGAGATTGACCTTATGGCCGCCACCATACCGGGTGCGCGGCAAGAGCGCATAGACGGCGCTGCCCACATGCCGATGATGGAGCGGCCCGACAAACTCAGTGGTATGCTGCGCGACCTGGCGCTGGGCAGCCGTACCGTTCCCAACGTGCCGGAGCCGCCCGATACCGACAACATCGCCAAAGTACGCACACACAGGGGCTAGCCGCGGGCCTCTAAGATGCGGTATAACACCCTATCTAGTATAGTGCGGGCACAACACCACGTAAGGGATGTACATCTGAGATGCAACTTGCCACGTATAGTTAATCAAAGTCGCGCATCGCCCCACAACCAGGCTTTCGTCCCCTTCCAGGTGCGCTTTTACACGCTTTTTCCGTGTTTCCTTGTTGAGAAACACAAGCATGCTACAGAGCATAATCAGCCCTCCCACGATCGGCGGCATACTTGATGCTGTAAAATAGGATTACACCCCACGTGGAGGGACTTAGGCTAGGTCTCGCAAGCCTGGGGCGAATAAATCGGTGTCCGGGCAGGCACATAGGAGGTGATTGCCACAAAAAATGCCACTATCTTACATACCAAGCTTGAGCGGGGTTGTTTTATCCCTGCTAAACTTAACCTAACCGTAACAGGAGGAAAGCAAAAATGTTACAGAAACGTTTCTCTATTCTGGCGTTGCTCGTAGTAGCGTCTATGTTGCTGGCGTCATGCGGCGCAGCGGCAACCCCTACTACCGCCCCGCCCACAAACACCACTATGATGGAGCAGCCGACCAGCACTACTATGATGGTCGAGCCGACGTTCACGCGCCAGGCGGTCATGGACTTGACCCCCACAACCGTGTTGGGCGGCGCGATGACCCCTGAAGCTACGATGACCGGCAGCATGGGCATGAAGCCTATTACCATCCAAATGAAGGCTCTGAATGGCTCCGGCGAGGACGGCACTGCCGTTATCACCCCCAAGGGCGATGCCGATGTGATGGTTGTGCTCAACCTGACCGGCGCACCCTCAGATGCCCAGCCCGTCCATATCCACAAGGGCACTTGCGACAACCTTGACCCCAAGCCTCTGTACCCCCTTACCAACGTGGTAAACGGCAATTCTGAGACCGAAGTCATGGTCCCTATGTCCGAGTTGGAGAAGGGCCAGTACGCCATCAACGTACACAAGTCGGCTGCCGACATCAGCACCTACGTGTCCTGCGGCAATATCACCAGCGCTATGTCGGGCGGCATGTCCGGCCCTACCGACTACAGCAAGGTCGGCTCGGAGTTGGTTGACGCATACGCCGGCAAGTACAAGGGCACGAAAGTGACCATGTTCGGCCCGTTCACCGCCGAGGACGAAGTTAAGTTCAACAATTCGGTCAAGGACTTTGAGAGCGCCACCGGCATTGACATCCAATACGAAGGCTCCAAAGAGTTCGAGACCACGATCTCGGTTCGCGTCGAAGGCGGCTCTCCCCCCGATATAGCGGACTTCCCGCAGCCGGGCGGCATGGCCTCTATCGCCAAGAGCGGCAAAGTCCAGGACGTGAGCAAGTGGATCAACCAGGACTGGCTGAATTCGCAGTACAACCAGGGCTATCTCGATACGGCTACCGTAGAGGGCTCGAGCGGCAAAATCCTGGGCGGCATCTTCCAGCGTGTAAACGCCAAGAGCCTCGTCTGGTATCCTAAAGATGACTTCGACAAGGCCGGATACAAGATACCCCAGACCTGGGACGAAATGAAGGCCCTTATGGACCAGATCGTCAAAGACGGCGACACTCCCTGGTGCATCGGCATCGAGTCGGGCACGGCTACAGGTTGGCCCGCCACCGACTGGATGGAAGACATCATGCTTCGCACCACCTCACTTGACAATTATGACAAGTGGGTAACGGGCGCACTGCCGTTCAACTCGCCTGAAGTCAAGCACGCCGCCACCGTCATGTCGGACATCTGGTTCAACGACCAGTATGTCTACGGTGGGCGCAAGCAGATCATCAGCACCAGCTTCGGCGACTCGGTGAAGCCGATGTTCGATACCCCAGCCAAGTGCTACCTGCACCGCCAGGGTAACTTCATCACCAGCTTCTTCCCCAAGGATGCCAAGGCAGGCGTGGACTACGACTTCTTCTACCTCCCGCCCCTCGACGCGCAGTATGGCAAGCCTGTGCTCTTTGCAGGCGACCTGATGACTGCTTTCAACGACCGCCCCGAAGTACGCGCAGTAATGCAGTGGTTCAGCACCTACGATGGTGTCAAGGGTTGGGTTACGCAGGGCGGCGCGTTGGCTCCTCAGAAGAGCGCCAACCTGGCCGACTATGGCAACGAAGTGGACCGCAAGGTTGCCGAAATCTTGCTCAACGCTACCAGCGTGCGCTTCGACGCCTCAGACCAGATGCCTCAGGGCGTCAACCTGGCTTTCTGGAAGGGCATGACCGACTACGTGAGCGGCACCGCCGACCTCAACCAAGCGATGGATGAGATTCAGAAGGGTTGGGATAGCGTCAAGAAGTAGGGCCTAAGTTAGCCGCGTGCCGGCTTACCCTATTTCGGGAGTCACCCTTTGTTATATACGAAGGGTGACTCCCTCGTAACCAAAGCGGGGCGCGATCTTTGTGGCCCCGCCATGCACTCTTTGAGACGAAAACACAAAGACGCCATGCGCTCGTTGAGACGAAAACGCAAAGACGCAAAGACACAAAGGACGACGCAAAGATTTTTGTTGTTCAGAGGCTGGTCAAGAATAGCCGCAAGAATGGCCGGCATAGCGGAAGACGCAGTTGGTAAGTAAGGAAACCCTTAAGAATCTTTGTGTCGTCCTTTGCGTCTTTGCGTCTTTGC
>JBBSIX010000119.1:0-9221 GCA_038231875.1 Chloroflexia bacterium
GTGAGTGAAATGCCGGCGGTAAATGCTGCCCGCAAAGAGTGGGAGGAGATGCGGGCAAAAGAGCGCTATTATCTATAACGGCCTGAATTGCGTAAGCAAGGACCAGCCCACATCTTGATAGCGACCACCGACCACGCGTTATATGAGGTAAGCCAAATGAACAATACCAGCGACATACAAATCGCAAACGCGCCCTGCTCGTGGGGCAGGTTTGAGTTCAAGGGGTTGGCGACTGATAGTATCGCCTCCGAGCAGATGCTAGACGAGCTGCGAGACACCGGCTACACAGGCACAGAACTGGGCGATTGGGGCTTCATGCCGACCGAACCCGAAAAGCTCAAGGCCGAGATGGGACGGCGGGACCTGACGATGGTAGGGGCGTTCGTGCCCGTCGCGCTGCGGGACCTCCATGCGCACGTAGAAGGCGAGGTCCACGCACTAAGAGTAGCCCGGCTATTGGCTGCGACGGCTCCCGTGGACGCAGCGGCCAACGGCCCATTCCTGATCCTCGCCGACGCGAACGGAACCGTGCCGGTACGCACGCGCAACGCGGGTCGGGTTAAGCCGGAGATGAGCCTAAGCGCGGACGAGTGGCGCACTTTCGCGAGTGGTGCTGAGCGGATCGCCCGCGCAGTGCGTGATGAGACCGGACTTCGGGCGGTGTTCCACCACCATTGTGCCGGTTACATCGAGACACCGGACGAGATCGCCCGCCTCCTTGACTTGACCGACCCCGACCTGTTGGGCCTGGTCTTCGACACCGGCCATTACGCATACGGCACCGGCGTCAACGACGGCAGCGAGGTGCTGGCAGGGCTTGACCGCTTCGCCGACCGGATTCGGCATGTGCATTTCAAGGACTGCCAGCCGGACATCGCGGAACAAGCGCGGCGGGAGGAGTGGGACTACTATACGGCGGTGGGCAATGGCGTGTTTTGTGAGCTTGGCAAGGGGTACATTGACTTCCCGGCGGTAACCGCATGGCTACGTGCCCGTGGTTATCGCGGCTGGATCACCGTCGAGCAAGACGTCCTTCCAGGTATGGGCACACCCAAAGCAAGCGCGCAGCGCAATCGTGAGTATCTGCGAACGCTTGGACTGTAGAACAGGTAGCAGTACCGATAGGCTAGTTGGGAGCGAGCATGAACATCATTCTGGTACTGATCGACAGTCTCAACCCAAACCACTTATCGGCATACGCGCCGAGTGAAGTCGCTACGCCCAACCTCGATGCCTTTGCTCGCCGTAGCCGGCGCTTCGACAACCACTTTGTCGGCAGCCTGCCCTGTATGCCCGCGAGGCGCGAGATATTCGCCGGGTTCAAGGAGATGATGTGGCGTCCCTGGGGGGCCGCTCGAATCGTTCGATAAGCGCCTGCCGAGGCTCCTGCAAGACTAGGGCTATGCGACCGTCATAGTGACCGACCACTTTCACTACTGGCAGGAGCAGGCAAACGGCTACATCCAGTCATTCCAGAACACGCGACTGATCCGCGGCCACGGGACCGACAACTGGAAGGGGCCGATCCGTGATGGGGAGCCGGTTCCGGCGTGGGTTTAGAATATGGAGCAGTGGCGTCCCCGCCAAGTGCGTCCTTACTACGCCAACGTCAGGGAGTTCCGATGTGAAGAGGACTATTTCCCCGCCAGGGTAATGACGGCTGCCTCCCAATGGCTCGACAAGAACCAGGGCAACGCGCCCTTCTTCTTGCAGGTGGAGTCTTTCGATGTGCACGAGCCTTTTGACGTACCTGAGCCTTATGCCTCGATGTACGGCGACGGCTCATAGAGAGATAAATATAATGTGTGGCCGCCCTACCAGGATCCGGACGCGCTGGCGGGCTTCATGGCTCGCACCACGCCTGAGGAGCCGGCTTTCATCCGCTCGCAGTACGCCGGTAAGCTGACGATGGTCGACAGGTGGTTCGGGGAGTTGCTGAAGAAGCTGGAGGAGTTAGAGCTGTGGAAACGATACAGTGGTAATCGTCACCACCGCTCACGGCCATGATCTCGGCGAGCGTGGCACTTTCGGCAAGCAATACCCCCATTGCGACAGCCACGCCAACATCCCCCTGCTGGTGTGGCACCCTGACTACCCAGGCAGCGGGAGGGCATCTCCGGTTTGACCTCCACTGTAGACCTTTTCCCGACTCTTCTGCAAACGGCTGGTGCGCCCCTCGCCGACCACCCGCACGGATATAGTCTGCTGCCCTTGATAATGAGCGAGGGTAAGGGCGAGGTCCGGGAAGCGCTGCTCTACGGAACTTTCGGCCAGGGCGTATGTGCCACCGACGGCGAGTGGACCATCTTCAAGTCGCCGGAGAATGAGGGGCCGCTCTACTGTTGCTCCTCCTCCATATTCAAGTCCCAGGACGCTGACAGCGCCGTCCCCTCGTCGACCACGGGTACTTCATCCCCCGAGTAGTTGTACCACAGTGGCAAGTGCCCATCAACATCCGACCTCTTAGCCGGGAGAACTTCCTCTTCAACCGGATCGAGGATCCCCGGCAGGCGAACAACCTGTGGAGCTCGGATCTGAGGCAGAGAGAGCGGATGCTTGGGGTTCTTTGTGATCTGCTATCCGTGGAAGGCACTCCGCAGGAACAGTACGAGCGGCTGGGGCTTGCGGTCCATCTGAAATAACTGGCAGGTGCCGGTAGGGCATAAATGACTGGAAGTCATACCAAAAATGGCATGATGTACGAAGAACAAGGAACAAAGTTTGAGTTGTCATTCTGAACCCTTCACTACGTTCGAGGGTAAACGAAGTGAAGGGTTCAGAATGACAAAGGAAAGAGAGTTCGCTTCGTCTGTCAGGCATTTTTGAGATGACCTCTACTCGGTAGTGTCGGCGTTGCGCTCCCCTTCATCACCGATCCATACAGTCTTCACGCTCACGAACTCACGAATGCCGTAGATGCCAAGCTCGCGGCCGTAGCCCGACCGCTTGACCCCGCCGAAAGGTAGGCGTGGGTCGGAAGCTACCATCCCGTTGACAAAGACTTGGCCCGCATCGATCTCCTCTATGAAGCGCGCTCTCTCGTCCTGATTGTTGGTCCATACGCTCGAACCGAGGCCGAACCTGGTGGCGTTAGCAAGGTTGATCGCTTCATCGATACCTCTCACGCGGTAAAGCGAGGCCACAGGCCCAAACAGCTCCTCGTGATAGGCGGGGGCATCTTCGCGTATATCGGTAATCACAGTGGGTGCGTAATAGTTGCCGGGCCTGTCCAGCCGCTTACCACCGGTGAGCACCTTGACGCCTTTCTCTATCGACTTGACCACCTGGTCGTCCAGATCGGAGACGATAGCCTCGGTGGCTAGGGGGCCGATCTCGGTAGCTTCATCCATAGGGTCGCCTACTATTAAGGCCTCCATACCACGCACAAAGCGACGCTCAAACTCGTCGGCAATAGACTCGTCAACGATGATGCGCTTGGCAGCTATACACGACTGGCCGTTATTGATAGTGCGGGCAATCACGGCGGTCTTTACCGCCGCTTCCAGGTCCGCGCTCGGCATGACGATGAACGGATCGCTGCCGCCCAATTCGAGCACGCTCTTCTTGATCTGCTTGCCCGCGTCGCTGCCCACACGGCTACCCGCCGGTTCACTGCCCGTGAGCGTGGTTGCCGCCACCCGATCATCTTCGAGCACCCGCCCCACTTGATCGGCGGTAATCAGCAGCGCCTGGAACGCGCCTTCGGGGAAGCCTGCCCGCCGCAGCAGGTCTTCGATAGCCAGCGCGCATTGGGGCACATTGGAGGCATGCTTGAGCAGAGCAACGTTGCCCGCCATGAGGGTAGGCGCGGCGAAACGGAGCACCTGCCAGAAGGGGAAGTTCCAGGGCATCACAGCCAGGATCACGCCCATCGGCTGGTAGTGAATATAACTGCGGGCCGCATCGGTCTCCACAATCTCATCGGCCAGGAAGCGCTCGCCGTTGTTCGCGTAGTAGCGGCACCCGCTGGCGCATTTGACCACCTCGGCAACAGCCGACTTGAGGGTCTTACCCATCTCGGTAGTGATGGTTCGTGCAAACTCTTCCTTCTCAGCCTCAAGGATGTCGGCTGCGCGCAGAAGTTTCTCTTTCCGCTCGCTAAGAGGTGTCTTGCGGTACTCGCGGAAAGTCTCAATCGCCCGTTGCAGCTTTTCTTCGATCTGCTTGTCAGTGAGCGGGTCAAAGGTGCGAATGGTCTCACCTGTAGCCGGGTTCCTGGTTGCTATCATCTGCCTGGTTATTGCTGTCATTGTAAATACCTCACTTTTGTCTTGGGGATCAGGGATCAGGGATTAGGGATTAGGGATGATAACGAGGCAAGGGCCAACCACCTTAATCTCTGCGTCTCTGCGTCTCTGCGCCTCTGCGCCTCTGTGGTGAACTCGGTGAATTTGTCTCCACTCTCAATCTGAACGCTTACGTAAGTGTTCAGACTTGGGGTGCAGGGGCGAAGCTCCCTGCCGGGGGCATGGGGGTGTCCCCCATCTTTCCCTTCTTAATAGCTCCCCTCCCACACGTGGGAGGGGCTGGGGGTGGGTCTTGGTAAGTCCGGATGTCAATTTCCTCCACCTCAAGTGTGAACGGTTACACGCTTACCCTCGTTTGACGACCAATATCCGGTGTGCTATCATATGCTGCCCTTCGCCGCAGCTAAATAATTCTTAAGGATATAATACTTCATGTCCAGTTATCGAATCGCGCTAATTCCAGGGGACGGCATCGGCCAGGAGGTAATCCCTGCTGCCTTGCATGTGCTCAACCGCGCAGCCGAAGTAACGGGCGCATTTTCCCTCTCGACGCATCAGTTCTCCTGGGGTTGTGAGCATTACCTGCGTACCGGGTCGATGATGGATGCCGAGGGCCTCAAGAAGCTGGCCGACTTCGATGCCATCTTCCTCGGGGCGGTAGGTTTCCCCAACGTGCCGGACCATGTCTCGCTATGGGGTTTGCTCCTTCCTATTCGCCAGGGCTTCGACCAGTATGTGAACCTGCGCCCCATCAAGTTGTTGCCCGGTATAAAAGGCCCACTCTACGGCAAGACTCCCGACGACATTGATATGCTATTTATACGCGAAAACACCGAGGGCGAGTACTGCGGGCACGGCGGGCGGCTGCATGTCGGCACCCCCAACGAGGTAGCCACACAAACCGCCGTCTTCACCCGCCGGGGGACCGAGCGCGTAGTCCGGTACGCCTTTGAACAGGCTCGTGGGCGACGCAAAATACTGGCTAATTGTACCAAGAGCAACGCCCTCAACTACAGCATGGTCTTCTGGGACGAGGTTGTGGCCGATGTTCACCATGATTACCCGGATATTGAAGTTACCTCCTATCTGGTGGATGCCCTCGCCGCCCGCATGGTCCTCAGGCCCGAATCGCTCGACGTGGTGGTCGCCTCTAACCTGTTTGGCGATATACTTACCGACCTGGGAGGGGCGCTCCAGGGGAGTCTGGGCCTTCCGGCGAGCGGCAACATTAACCCCGAAAAGCGCCACCCCTCGATGTTCGAGCCGGTGCATGGTTCAGCCCCTGATATAGCGGGCACCAACAGCGCCAACCCGCTGGCGACCATCTGGGCCGGTGTCATGATGCTCAGCCACCTGGGCGAGACGGAGGCCGCCGCCCTGGTGATGGCCGCCATGCAGCGAGTGGCGGCAGAAGGCAAAACGCTCACCGGAGACCTCGGGGGCAGCAGCACCACCGGCGAGGTTGCCGACGCGGTGGCAGATGCCATAGGCGTCTAATTCCCATTTTGGATTTTGGTGGCCCAGAGTGCGCCCCGATTTTTGGATTGTAAGGTAGCAGCGTGCAATTGGTAACTGTCTTATCTAAGCTCGACTTTCTCTCGCTGGTCCGCACGTCCTGAGAACACGCCAGGTGCTGCTTGTATCAGCTGGGCCTTCCACACGCTGATCTGGTGTGGATGCACCCCATATTCTGCTGCCAACTCGTTTATCGTCTTGAACCCCCTGATGGCTTCTACCGCTATTTTGCTCTTGAACTCTGCTGGATAGGTTTTACGCTGCGCTGCTATGGGTCTTTTCTCCTTTTGGTTGGCCCATTTTATCACAGCTGCCTCTACCTTAGATAGGTGTGCGGGAAACGGTGGTAACCCGCCGATGAGGTGATTAATTGACACGAGTCCAGGTAGAATCTCTTAGTGCAATCAACTCAGGAGAAATACCATGAACCCGCAAGAGGTATCACCCAAAGGGTACCCGCCCTAATGCGGCTTGTTGTGCAAGCGAGAAGGTGGGGCAAGGCAACATCAGTATTCACAGCCAACGCAGACAAAGGTACAGCTGCAAGGTATGCGGCAAGACTTTCTCTCACAGGAAGGGTACTCCTTTCTATTGGGGGCACACAAAACCTCAGATCGTCACGATTATGGTCAATCTGGTGGCGCACGGAGCGTAGCGACGCTGCTCTGTCGAGGCTATCGTGGCGGTATTCGGGTTTCAAGCTCGCACTGTACGGGGTTGGATAGGCAAGGCAGGCCGGCACTGTGACGCTGTGCATAACGAGTTGGTGGTGCAACCCCGCGAGTTGGGACAAGTACAAGCTGACGGGCACCCTCTGAGTGAGCAGGGTCAAGACGCAGATGGGAGTATGGGAGTAATGTGGATGGCAATGGCGCTGATGGTGTCTACCCGCTTGTGGTTGGGAGGCGTGTGCTCTCCGAGACGCAACCGTGCCTTGATAGAAGAAGTGGTAGACTTCATATGTTCACTCCATATATAGATGTGCCCTGCCCTTTGTTGCCTGTTAGGAAGATTTATGCGTTCTTGGCGGTGGACGGGTTGGCCTCCTATGTAGGTGCGGTGCAGCGAGCCTTCCGTTCTTCTGAGTACACCGGCCACAGAGGTAGCCCCCGCCTGGTACGGTGGGAAGGAGTGGTCATCGGCAGGTAGTCAAGCCGTACGTGTGGGAGGGGGTAGACGTGTGGGCTTGGAGGTGAGCAGGCGGCTCGCGCAAGGCACACAAGAGCAACTCCATGCCTTGCTAGAGCAGACGCAGGGCTGGGGAGTGCTCAACACTGCCTTTATCGAGCGACTGAACGCTACCTTCCGCGCTCGACTGGCCTCTCTTGGCGGACGCACCCGCCACCTGGCTCGCACTCAGGGGAGCCTGCACTCCGGCATGTACCTGATTGGCACTATCTACAACTTCTGTACCTATCATACGAGCCTGCTCTGTGAAGTAGGAGTAAAGCGAACGCCAGCGATGGCTGCCGGCATCACTGACCATCGTTGGTCCTTATGGGAACTGCTGTGGCATCGTGTGCCCAACGAGGCTCCTGTCCCTTCTGTTCGCGCCCCTGCTCCACCGCCTATACACTTTCCCTCGTCTGTGCGGGCCGCTCACGAGTTAGCTGCATGCCCACCGTTTTTCGCTCACCTACCACAAGCCCTGACTTACTGAAGTAAGTGTTCAGGGATGAAACGACACTAAACACAAAGACGCAAACACGCGAAGAGCCTGCCTTGAGCGAAGTCGAAGGGAGGCTCAGAGATTTTTATGGTTCCACGACAAGAGACGAAAACACAAAGACGCAAAGACACAAAGGACCACACAAAGATTCTTAGGGGTTTTCCTCTGCGCCTTTGTGATTTCGTCTCAAAGTGCGTCTTTGCGTCGCCTTTAGCGTCGTTCTGTTCGCACTAGCGGTTGGAGGTGCCCACGTCGCAGGTTTGCCAGCCGTAGCCCTGGGGGTCGATCCACCAGCCGCAGCCGATATCGTTTATGGCGGCCCCGGTGAGCACCGCCAGGTGCCCGGGACTGCCCCACCAACCGTTCACCACGTCCAGGGGCGTGCTGTAGTGGCAGCCGACCACCTCGCCGCTGCCGAAGCCGGTGTAGCCTGCTTGCTCGATACGCTCCCAGGGGGTAGAGCCGTCGGTGCCGTTATGTTGGCAAAGCCCATGCGGGCCGATGTCGCTTGAGTGCCGCCTGCCGGCCATCGTGAGGGCAGGGTCCACCCTCAAAGTCGCCAGGCCCATCGCCGCGCGGCGCGCGTTGATCAGGTTAACCGTCTGCTGCTCTTGTGGCGTCAAATAGAAGCCGGTGGGTGTGCTGGTGGGTTCGGCGGTGGGCGGTGGGGGTATAGGAGGCATTATTCTGCCGGTGACTGCAATGTACACAACTTTGGTGATCTGCCCGCGTGTCGCCAGGTTGCCGGGGCGAAAAGTGCCGTCCGAATAGCCACCCAACACGCTGTGGGCAGAGGCCGTTTCGATATAAGGGTAAAAAGGTGAGTCGGGCGCAACATCGTTGAAAGAGGGTGTAGCCGGGTTCAGCAGCTCCCAACCCTGTGCCGACACCACGATCTTAGAGAGTTGGCCCCTCGAAACGCTGCCGTTCAGTCGGAAAGTGCCATCCTGGTAGCCCCCCAGCGCACCGTGCGCCTTTGCGGTTTCCACATAGGGGAAGTAAAGGCTGTCGGCGGGCACATCCGAGAAGCTGGGGACAGCAGGACTGAGCAGGGGCCACTCTTTGGAGAGCACTATGATCTTGGAGAGCTGGCCTCTCGTAGCAGTATTGGAAGGCCGGAAAGTGTTGTCCTCATAGCCCGAAACCACTCCATCGCAGAAAAGATAGCGTAGCCCATCATAGAAGTAGTTGGTGGGTTGAACATCGCTGAAAGTAAGATTGCAGTTGGCAGGATCGGGGAGCGACGGGCCTCCTGCGTGCGAACGTGCCTGACCTTTATGTTGAGATTGAGCAAAGCCTGTAGTGCCGGTTATACAGATAATTGCTAAGAGAAAGAGCAGAGTTGCTATAGATCGAGTTTGGAGGCGAAAAAACGTATATCTGAGGGGCATTTAGGGGTATCCTGTCTTGGAGGTTAGGGTCGTCAAGCCACCTGGATGCAGCTATACACATATGTAACAGCCGCGCACACACAGCATATATATGCAGCGTTGCAGGGTGAGTATAACAGATAAGGAGGCCGAGGGAAATACGCTTTTTGTACTATTGAACAAGGCAATTATGTAGTACCAAGTGCCGGCGTCTTCTTCCGACATGTGGCATAATAGGCGCACCGGCACACCGGAGCGCGAAAGGAGCATGGCTACTATGGCTGAATACGCTGTAGGGGTGGACGTAGGGGCCACCAAAATCCTGGGCGGGGTGGTGGACTGCCAGTCGGGGGAGGTGTTGAGCACGGAGAAAACATCCAGCCCCTCCGGTGGAAAGGCAGTGGTGGAGGCCATCTGCGA